>NZ_CALGPS010000209.1 GCF_937959425.1 uncultured Dialister sp. | reverse complement strand
CGAGCCGGAAGGGGTTAGCCGTCAGGCAGCAAGTCGAAATGAAACTCCATGCGGTGGCAGCCGCGGAGCGGCATATAAAATCATTGCCCGAAGGGCAATCCACAACCCTCGGCGGCGAAGCCGCCGTCAATCTTAAGAACCTTTTCCCCACCCTCTGAATCCCACCAAAAAAGACCTCTGCCGCAGCAGAAGTCTTTTTATTTTCACCGATTATTTTTCCATCCGTTTCATATGGTTGGAGTTATTTTCATCATCCCACCATACGATACCTTTGGTATCCGGCAGTACATCCTTATGGAAAAGAGGCACTTTGATGCCTTTTTTCAGCTGTTTCTCATAATCCATAAGGCAGGCTCTTGCCTGGGGGAAGAGGAGCAGGATGGCGGTGACGTTGGTGAGAACCATGAAGGCCATGAAGAGGTCCGCCAGGTTCCATACCAGCGGCAGGTCTGCCTGGGAGCCCCAGAAAATCATGATGGCGATGAAGACGCGGAAAAGGTTCAGAGGCCATTTCTTCTGAGTCAGGTGGCCGATGTTGATTTCCCCGTAATAATAATTTCCGATGAGGGAAGTGAAGGCAAAGAGGAAAATCAGGAAAGAAACAGCCTTCGGTGCCCAGCTGCCGAAGTACTGGGTCATGTCCCACTGGATCAGTTCAATGCCCGTAAGGCCGGTGGAGCTGTAGTCTCCGGTGAGGAGGACGATGAAAGCGGAAGCGGAGCAGATGAAAAGGGTATCTACATATACGCCGAAGGCCTGGATGAGACCCTGTACCACCGGGTGGGTGGCGTCAGCAGTAGCTGCCGCATTCGGTACGGAACCTTCGCCGGCTTCGTTGGAGAAAAGGCCTCTCTTGAAACCGGTGAGCACAGCGGCGCCCATGCCGCCGCCAAAAGCGGCCTGCCAATCGAAAGCATCGCGGAGGATAATGTAGAATACATGAGGCATTTCCGTAATGTTATAAAGCATGATTCCCAGGGCCACTACGATGTAAATGCCTGCCATAACAGGGACCATCCATTCAGTCACTCTGGCAACGCGGCCCATGCCGCCGCAGATGACCAGCATGGCCAGCACAGTAACCACGGCGCCTACGATCATGCGGTCAGCGCCCAGCGCATGGTTCAGCGCCAGGGCAATGGTATTGGACTGCACGGAGTTGTAAATCATACCGTAGGTAACGGAAATCAGGATGGCAAATACAGCTGCCCAGATACCGTGGCCCAGACCGTTTTTCAGATAGTAAGCCGGACCGCCGCGGAACCCGTTCCCGTCTTCCCTGGGCACCTTGTAAATCTGTGCCAGTGTGGATTCCACGAAACCGGTAGCAGAACCGATGACAGCAATAAACCACATCCAGAAAATAGCGCCGGGGCCGCCGGTAACAATGGCGATGGCAATGCCCGCAATATTTCCTACCCCTACGCGGGAAGCGGTGCTGACACAGAAAGCCTGGAAAGGAGAGACCTCATTTCCCTCCGTCTTCCTGCCGGCGGTGTGAGCAATAAGCTTAAACATCCGTCCAAAGTACCTGATCTGCACCCCTCTGGTGCGAACGGTGAAATAAAATCCTGCGCCCACCAGCAGGGCGATGATAACGGATGACCATAGAAATCCGTTAATGGCGGAAACCGCATTGTTGAGAGATTCCATTTTTCCTCCTTAGAAATGAAAGTTATGCATACATACATATTATAGTATGTTTTTACACTTTAGACAATGAAAAATATGAGCTGGTGCGATAGTGGGCTGGGCTGGTGTGACTGGTGTACCTGGTAAGCACTGATTCATTCATAGAGTTTGCTTTTATAAAAATTTTTATGCACTGATTCGCCATGGGACTCCTTAAATAGCTTGCTGTTCGCATCGTCCCATTCCTTGCATTGCATAGGTTCAAGATTAAAGCAGACAGTGATTTAATCAGTGCTTCCCTGGTGAGTCAGTGACAGCAGAGGATGCAGGAACAAAGCGATGTACATATGATCGTGAGTCGGCGATAGCCGTGCTGTAAGGGAACGGCAGTGAACGAGAATTGTGTGACACGTTCACACCGTGGCGAAGGTGGCGCCGCAGGCACCAATGGGGGATAAGCCGCCGGTTGGTATTTTCTAAAGGTTGTCCCAAATGAGACGGACAGCGAGATTTTTCACTTCGTTTAGAATGACGAGTAGGGCGGAAAGTAAGTACGTAACGCCCCTGCCCACCCCTGTTTAAGGGGTGGGTGGCGAGCGCCTATATACTCTCTTGCGCCCCCCTGCTTGTCAGG
>NZ_CALGPS010000208.1 GCF_937959425.1 uncultured Dialister sp. | reverse complement strand
TGAAATTGGTCAAATTCGCCCGGCTCAAAATGGCGATTTACGCCTGGCTCTAACACAGTCCGGGATCGGCTCCGCCTTGCAGGCAGGTTGAGGGGCTGCCGGCCCAGGGAGTTATATAGTACCGCTCTGTGCGTATCCCGCATGGGATACGCAAGTCAGCCGAAGTTGGCCTCTAGCCTGCCCAATAAGAGGCCTTCCTTTTAGTCGGCTGACCGATTGGGGAGGTGGGCGCCTTGCGGCGCCATTATAAATGCCGCCTGTCGGCGGCGAAAACCTTTACAACCGGGCTTCGCCCGGGGACAACAAGCCAACCGCCCTTACGGGCGTCGGAAAAGAGTTTCCCCCTTGCCCGCTTCGCGGGACTTCCCCCGCAAGCGGTGGCAGAATAAAACGCCGCGAGCCTTAGTGTTCATAAGTGGCTCAAGGTATAGCACGGGTTGTTGTGCCCCCGCTTTTGCGGGGGAAAGGTGGTGCCGTAGGCACCAAAGGGGGAAAAGCGGCCGTAAGGCGGCTAATCACTGTAAAGTATGTCTTGCTGATGAATCCAAAGGCATCCAGCCGGAACCAGCCGGCAGCAGGAAGCTGGAAGCCGATTGCCTTCACCTTTACCCCCAGCGGCTCCTTCCCGCCGACTGGTATTTAACAGCAAATGTGTCAACATCTACATGTACCGAGATTCTTCACTTCGTTCAGAATGACGCGTAGGGCGGGAAGGGAATCCCGTAACGCTGACTTTATACTCATCGCCGCGAAGCGGCGATACCACAACCCTCGGGCCGAAGGCCCGTCAAACTTAAGAACCTTAAGAACCCTAAGAACCTTTTCCACCACCTTCTGAATCCTCCGACTCCCCATTTCAAAGAGGCGCCAATTAAAAAACCGGCCTGCGCCGGTTTTTTTTCACAGCATATCTTTTTTCCAGAGGATAAAGGTGGCCACCATGGTGACCAGGATGCCTATGAGGATAACACCCCAGAATCCCAAAGGTGCGTTGGCCCAGGGGACGGGGACGTTGATGCCCCAGAGGCTGAATATCAATGTGGGGATGGCCAGGATGATGGTGACGGAGGTTAAAAATTTCATGATCTGGGACAGGCGGTTGGAGATGATGGAGGAGAAGGAGTCCATCATGGACATCAGAATGTTGGTATAGATTTCCGCCATTTCCAATGCCTGCTTGTTTTCGATGATCACGTCTTCCAGCAGGTCCTCGTCTTCCTCGTACATTTTGAGGAGGGAGTGGAGGGGGCTGTTCCGGAGGCGCATGAGGCGCTCCATCACGTTTTCATTGGCGTGGAGGGCGAAGTTGAAGTAGGTCAGGGATTTCTGCAGTTCCAGCATACGGAAGAGTTCTTTGTTCTGCAGGGATTTCCGGACCTGGGTTTCAATGACGTCGGTCTGTTTGTAAATCTGCTGCAGGAAGAACAGGAAGGAAGAGGATGCCTGGGAGAGGATCTGGAAGAGGAAACGGGTTTTCTTGTATGTCTGGAAGGAGGTGAAGGAGTTGTTCAGGAATTTCTGGATCACCGAGTTTGATTCCAAACACACGGTGACGAAGAACTGGCGGGTGATGAAGATACCCAGCGGCAGGGCGTCGTAGGCGTCTGTTTCCAGTACCACCGGCGTATTGACAACGACGAAGATGTAGTCGTCTTCCAGCTCCACGTGGGACCGTTCTTCTCTATCCAGCGCGGTCTGCAGGGAGTCAACGGGAATACCGGTGAGTTCGTTCAGCCTGTTCAGTTCTTCCGTATCCGGGGCGGCGCAGTTGATCCAGGAGCCTTTCTCCAGCTGCTCCAGCGGTACCTCGCAGAGGATGTGGTTTTCGTTGTGTTTGTAAGCTCGAAGCATGGCGCGCCCCCTTTCTTTTTCTACTTATTTTACTATAGTCAGAAATGGCGGTTCTGTCAATGAAATTGTGGTGATGGGGGATAGGCGGCAGCATTCCCAAAAGAGAGCTGCGGCGGCTTTCGGTTTTCCTGGCAGGAGTCACTATGGACAGGTACCAAGATTCTTCGCTTCGCTTAGAATGACTTGTCCGGTGGGAGGGTAAGTAACGCTGACTTTATACTCATTGCCGCACCAGCGGCAATCCACAGCCCTCAGCCGCGAAGCGGCTGTCAAACCTGAGAACCTTTTCCATCGCAGCTCACGGTCCGGGTGCCCCTTTGCTGCCTGCGGCACCACCTTTCCTCCGCAGACGGGGCACAATCAGAATGGGGCTGGCCCTTACAGCTCCGGCAGTTCCCTTCCTTCCAGGGTCTTCCTGACCAGGCGGATATGTTTGTCCACCGTTTCCACATTCCATTCTGTTTCCAGCATTTCATCGCCCGAAAGGCGGAGGACGCATTTGCCTTTGTCTCCGGTGAAGAAGCTTTCGATGGCGTCTATGCGGACGTAGCCCAGGGTGGGCGGCTTTCGGGCGAGGCGGATCTGCACGAAGATGGTGCCGTCGTTTAAGAGGACACCGGTGCCCCGGCGGCGGTGGAAGAGTTTCCGGCAGGCCCGGTTGTCGTTGCCCATGAAGGCGGCCATGGTGTTCATGTATCGTTCTACGCTGCAGAAACGGCGGCAGTGACGGCCGTCGTCGTAGACCACCATGCAGCCCTGGGCGGGGCCGTTCATGATGGGGATGAGTGCTTTAATCTGTGATGATTCCATATATCCCTCCTGTACGAAATGATTTCTTTTTCTGTTCCGCGGGGCATGGCGGGAAGAGCTGCTGGAAGCTCTGCATCACCCTCCAATGAGAACATGAGTTCTTTATGGATTATACAAGAACTGATGTTTGAAATCAAGGGCACCGCCATGGATTCCCTGTCTTACGAATCCATTTCATGGAGCATGTATCTGTAAAATGGATAAAAACGGAGGAAATCGATGAAAAACAAATATAGTTGGACTTATTGCAATTTCGTGAAGGTAGTGTATAATTTGATTAAATCACTTTTCTGCAGGAATTCAGACAACGCAGGGTGATGGAGAAACGTACGGGAAGCCGTACCATATTGGTGGATGATGTACACTGAAAAATGAGAGTCCCAAGGGCCCTCTGCCGAAGGAGTAATACTATCAGGCGTTCAGAAGAACACGAAACTGTGTACGGACACATCTCTGGAGAGTCCCATTCAGTTGGGCGCCGAAGGTGTAAAGGGATTTCACCCGTAGAAATTCCGAATCTCTCAGGCAAAAGGACAGGGCTGGCACATGGGTAACTCCCGTGTTTTCTGTTACGCCAGCATCAGTCTCTTTGGAGCCTGAGTGCGGCGATTTTTTGTTTATCATAACAATTACGGGAAACAAGGGGGACATGATTATGGACATGGCACAGATTAATCAACTTGTAGGTACCATTGACGGGTTCGTATGGGGGCCTGTCATGCTGATTCTGCTGGTAGGCACGGGCATTTATATGACCGTAAGCCTCCATTTCCTCACCTGGAGGAATCTTCCCTATGCGCTGAAGAGCGTATTCGGCCATGATGCCCGCACCACCAGCCGCGGCAGCGGCGACGTTTCGCCTTTCTCCGCCCTGATGACCGCCCTGGCTGCCACCATCGGCACCGGCAATATTGTCGGTGTGGCTACCGCCATGTTTGCCGGCGGCCCCGGCGCCCTGGTATGGATGTGGCTGTCCGCCTGCTTCGGACTGTCCACCAAGTTTTCCGAATGTATGCTGGGCTTCAAGTACCGTGAAGTAAATGCGAAGGGTGAAATGAAGGGCGGCCCCATGTTCACCATGAAGAACGGCTTCAAGAACCGGAGAGCCGGCCTCATCATGGGCACTCTCTTTGCCTTCTTCGCCGTTATCGCTTCCTTCGGCATCGGCAACATGACCCAGGCGAACTCCATCAGCACCGCTGTGGAAACCACCTTCGGCATTTCCACCACCATCGTAGGCGCCGTGCTTACGGTGCTCACCCTGGCTGTCATCGTAGGCGGCATTACCTCCATTTCCAAAGTTTCTTCCGTTGTCGTTCCCGGCATGGCTGCTTTCTACATCCTGGCAGGCCTGCTCTGCATTGTTATCAATTATGAAAATATTCCCCACGGTCTTTACCTCATCCTTATGATGGCCTTCGATCCTTCCGCCGTGGAAGGCGGCGTGGTAGGCACCATCACCGTGTCCGTCATGAATGCAGTCCGCTTCGGCGTGGCCAGAGGCTGCTTCTCCAATGAAGCAGGCCTGGGCTCCGCAGCCATTTCCGCCGCTGCTTCCACCACCGACCGTCCTGCCAGACAGGGTTATATTTCCATGACCGGTACCTTCATCGATACCATCGTAGTATGCTCCATCACCGGTCTCACCATCGCTTCCTCCGGCGTCCTGGGCACCCTGGGCGCTGACGGCAAGCCCCTGACCGGCGTGGCTCTCACCATGGCCGCCTTCTCCACCCATCTGGGACAGGCAGGCAGCTACATCGTTTCCATCGGCATCATCCTCTTCGCCTACTCCACCATCCTGGGGTGGGAATACAACGGCGAAAAAGCCTGGGAATACCTCTTCGGCACCCATAAATACAACATTATTTACCGTGTCGTCTTCTCCCTTGTGGTATTCGTAGGCGCCACCCAGACCCTGGATCTGGTATGGAACCTCTCCGATATCGCCAACGCCCTCATGGCTATCCCGAACCTCATTTCCATCCTCGTTCTCTCTCCTGTGATTAAGGAAGAAGTCTTCTCCTTCCAGCAGGTGATTCAGCAGGAAAAAGCAGGAAAAAAAGCACTGGCCCATGAAACGGCCAATGAATCGGTGAAAATCTGATATCCTGATATGAAATCAAAACCCCGGCTTTCCGCCGGGGTTTTGTGCTGTCTGCATGAGGGGGGGGAATAACGGCAGGAAGGTGCAGAAGGGGGCTGGACTGGTGTGCCGGTGAGATTGCTGCCGGCTATCGGCTGACCGACTTGGTGGGCGCCCCTTTATGGACACACCCTGCGGGCGTGAAGGTTCAGAGGGTTCGGCCCGCTAAAAGCGGGCTGGTTCATAAGGTTCAAAGGGTAGTGGTAGGCGCCCTTAAATAATGAAGGGCGCCAGTTTGTATAAAACCATACAACCGCTACTGCGGCGCGTGGAAATGCGGCACCCCCTTTGGTGGCTGCGCCACCACCTTTCCCCAAAGGGAAGCATGTCACTGGATTTTCGGGGCGCTTTGCTTCCCTACAGCACGGCTATCACCGACTCATTGGATTCTCAGGTTGCTCCCGCTCCCTTACGAATCCAGTTCTCTGGTGCAACTCCAGTTCCTTTGGCACCCCGCAGGAAGGGGCACAACAACCCGTGCTTTATTTAGAGCAACTTTTGATGGTAAAGCTTCGCGAAGCTTTATTGTCCCACCGCTCCGCGGGGGGAAGGTGGTGCCGTAAGGCACCAAAGGGGGAAAGGCCGCCGGAGGCGGCCAATTCAGCAGAATTTTTAGCGTGATTTAAGCAGCAGGAGGCAAGACCCGTAACGTCCTTGCGTCCCCTTTAGGGGAAGAGGGCCACGAAGTGGCGAAGGGGTGGACGAGGCGGCAAGACGAAATGATACCCTATGCTGGTGTGACCGATCGCAAGGCAGCCTTCTGGGAGGAGATTTCTCGGCTCCCTTTCACTGGCTCCACGAAACTATGTGATTCATATCGGCTTGTACCACCGCTCGAAATGACAGGGCGGCAAAGGAGTCACAAAAGCCAGTCCCGCAACGCCGACTTTATATTGCGCCCATAGGGCGCCTCCACAACCCTCAGCCACGAAGTGGCTGTCAAACTTAATAACCCTTGGGCCGCAGGCCCATCAATCTTAAGAACCTTTCTACATAACCATTTTACACAACCCGCCGCCGACAGGCGGTGCACAGCGAACACATTTTGCACTAGCGAACTGGATTTGTAGGGGAGCATCAGCGACCCGAAAATCCAGTGAGTCAGTGACAGCAGTGGATGCACTATGCGAACTGGATTCGTAGGGGAGCAGAGCGACCTGAGAATCCAGTGAGTCAGTGACAGCAGAGGATGTAGGAGCACAGCGACGCACAAAATGTAGTGAGTCGTTTCCCCTTGAGGGGCCATAACCCTCGCCCGCAAAGCGGGCGTTAACCTTCCCCTCTGGGAACAAAACTAGCGGGCCCTACGGGCCCGTCCCCCTTTGGTGGCTGGCGCCACCACCTTTCCCCCGCAGGCGGGGGGACAATAAAAGAGGGGAAGTCGGCCCCTATTTATAACCAAATCCACCGTATTTCATGAATTATAATTCAAACAGTATCATTTATATATTCTATCGACTATTCGATTTCCATATACATAGAAATGTATAAAAGATTTTATAAATATATTGGTTAAGCCGTATATATTTGCTATAATAGGGTAAATATAAGTGCAAGTATATGAGGGAGGGCACGAAATGAACTTATCTGTACAAATTTTCATTTCCCTGGTTCTGTCCGTAGTGGTAGGACTGGTGCTGGGGGACGGGGCGGCGGCTCCGGTGAAGACATGGATCGCGCCTATCGGCACCATGTTTATCAATCTCATCAAAATGATGATCGTTCCGGTGGTTTTCTGTTCCCTGGTGGTGGGCATGACCTCCATGGGGGATATGAAGAAGCTGGGCCGTATCGGCGTGAAGACCCTGTGCATTTACATGGTCACCACCGCCATTGCCATTGTCATCGGCTTTGCGGTGGCCGGCATTATCCAGCCGGGTATCGGCATGGCCCTTCCTACGGATGCGGCGGCGCCGAAGGTGAAGGAAGCGCCTACCATTATGCAGGTGTTTGTGAACATGATTCCTTCCAACCCCATTGCCTCCATGGCTAAGGCGGACATTCTGCCGGTTATCATCTTTGCCCTCTTCGTAGGGGCGGGCATTGTTTCCGTCGGCGGGAAACGGGCGGAAACCCTGATTTCCTTCTTTGATGCTTCCGCTGAAGTGTGCTACAAGATCATCGGCATGATCATGAAGACGGCGCCCATCGGCGTGTTCTGCCTCCTCCTTCCGGTGGTGGTGCAGAACGGCCCGAAGGTGCTGCTGCCGCTGCTTTCCGTCATTATCTGCATGGCCGTAGGCAGCGTCATCCATGCGGTAGCCGTGTATTCTTCCATGACCACTGTGGCGGCCCACATGAGCCCCCTGAAATTCTTCCGGGGCATGTCGGAAGCCATGGCCATTGCCTTTACCACCTGCTCTTCTGCCGGCACCCTGCCTGTGAACATGCAGAACGTGCAGACCAAGCTGGGAGTGAAGCGTGACATCGCCTCCTTCGTACTGCCTCTGGGGGCCACCATCAATATGGACGGCACGGCGCTGTACATGGGTATCTGCTCCCTTTTCATTGCCAACGTATTCGGCATTCCCCTTACCATGGACCAGATGATGATGATCGTCCTCACCGGCACCCTGGCTTCCATCGGTACCGCCGGCGTGCCCGGCGCAGGGCTTATCATGCTGGCCATGGTGCTCCAGTCCGTAGGCCTTCCCATGGAAGGGCTGGCTCTGGTGGCAGGCATCGACAGGGTACTGGATATGTTCCGTACCTGCCTCAACATCACCGGCGATGCCGCTGTGGCAGTGGTAGTGAATGCTACGGAAAAGGAATAACTTTTTGAAATCGATTTCATGAATACATATTGTGTATTTCTTCATGATAATTTATAATAGTGACAACTTCACAAGTGGATGATGCATGCGGAAAAAGGCCGATGGCCTGCCGAAGGAGTAACACTATCAGGCGTTCACAGAACACGAAACTGCATGCGGACAGAACTCTGGAGAGCCCCGGGAAACCGGGCGCCGAAGGTGCACAGGCCGGATGTCCGGCTGTAATCTCTCAGGCAAAAGGACAGAGCCGGGCGGTGATTGAAACCAATGACCGCCGGCTCTGTTTTGTTTTATCTGGGCCGGCGGTTTTATTGTGGGTAGGAAAGCATGAAATGATTGTATGCGGGGTAGTGAATCGGAATGATTCAGGGGAGGTTTTTATGTTAGTGGATGTATTGAACCGGATCGACAGTATCGTGTGGGGGCCCTGGCTCCTCATCCTGCTGGTGGGCACCGGCGTGTTCCTGTCCTGCCGGCTGGGATTCCTGCAGGTGATGAAGCTGCCAAGGGCGCTGAAGCTCATATTCTTCGCAAGAAACAAGGGGGACGGAGACATTGACTCCTTCAAGGCCCTCTGCACCGCCCTGGCTGCCACCGTAGGCACCGGCAACATTGTCGGCGTGGCCACCGCCATCAAACTCGGCGGCCCCGGCGCCCTCTTCTGGATGTGGCTGGCTGCCTTCTTCGGCATGGCCACCAAATTCTCCGAAGGCTGCCTGGCCGTGAAATTCCGGCAGGTGGACGACCAGGGAAATATTGCCGGCGGCCCTATGTACTATATTGAAATGGGACTTGGCAAAAAATGGAAACCCCTGGCCGTGGCCTTTGCCCTCTTCGGCATTATGACCGCCATGCTGGGCAGCGGCACCACCACCCAGATGAACGCCATCGTCTCCTCGGTGAACGCAGGATTCGGCGTTTCCACCTATATTACCTGCGCCATTGTCACCATCCTGGTAGCCATCATCACCTTCGGCGGACTCCAGTCCATTTCCAAAACCGCCTCCAAAATCGTGCCGGCCATGGCTGTCATCTACTTCATTATCACCGTTATTTTCCTTGGCATGAATGCCTCCGAACTGCCCCGGGCCATCGGGGAAGTCTTCAGCGGCGCCTTCAATGGAACCGCCGCCGCCGGAGGATTTGCCGGCGCCGGCCTCATGCTCACCATCCGAAGCGGTATTGCCAGAGGCCTTTACTCCAATGAATCGGGACTGGGCTCTGCCCCCATCGTAGCCGCCGCCGCTAAAACCAAGTGGCCTGCTGAACAGGGCCTCATTTCCATGACCGGCACCTTCATCGACACCATCATCATCTGCACCCTCACCGGCCTCACCATCATCGTATCCGGCGTGTGGACCGGCCCCACCAACGGCGCTGAAATGACCCAGGCCGCCTTCGCCACCACCTACGGAAGCCTGGCTCCCTTCATTCTCACCATCTCCCTCACCCTCTTCGCCTTCACCACCATCATCGGCTGGAACTACTACGGCGAGAGGTGCTGGGAATACCTCTTCGGCACAAAGACCATCAAACTCTACCGTATCGGCTACATTATCATCCTGGCCTCCGCCGTATTCCTTAAGCTCGAAGCCATCTGGTCCCTGGCGGACATCGTGAACGGCCTCATGGCTATCCCGAACCTCATCGCCCTCCTGGGCCTCTCCGGTGTCATCACGGCGGAAACAAAGAAATACTTCACCCACCTGGCCATCAGGGATGCCAAACTGAAAGCCTACAAAGCAAGAAGAATAGGAAAGAAATAAAAATGAGGCTGTGAAGAAATGATTGAACATTTTTTCACAGCCCCTTTTATTTGCGGCCGCTGTCGGCTTCCGGCTATCGGTATCGGCTGACCGCCGACTTGGTGGGCGCCCCTTTTATGGACACGCTTTCAGCGTGAAGGTTCAAAGGGCTCGGCCCGCTAAAAGCGGGCTGGTTCAGAGGGTTCAAAGGGTAGTGGTAGGCGCCCTTAAATAATGAAGGGCGCCAGTTTATATAAAACCATACAACCGCGCCTGCGGCGCGTGGAAAAGAGCGCCCCCTTTGGTGGCTTGCGCCACCACCTTTCCCCCGCTAAGTTCGGTCGGGCGACAAAAGGAAAGCGCTCTTATGGGCAGGCTAGGCGCCTTACTTCGCCCGACTTGCACATCCTATGCAGGATGTGCACAGTGTCCCTATGGGTACTCAGCA
>NZ_CALGPS010000207.1 GCF_937959425.1 uncultured Dialister sp. | reverse complement strand
GTAAGGGGCGCGCTGATTCAGTCGTTATCAGATTTCATTCTTGCATTTTGGTTCAATACAAGGAATAAGCCGACGCGAATAGCCAAAGCTATTTAAGGAGGCTTATGACGCAGTATTGGACCAAAATGCTTATGAAATCTGATTCTGCGACTGAATCAGTGCTCCCCTCAAAAATCCGAGGCCCCAAAGGGGCCTGATGTGACTCATAAAGCTGCACGCAACATCTTTCAGACCTATCCTCAGGGCTCCGCCCAGCTCCTTCCAGTGGAAGGAGCCTTACGTTACGGGATTACCTTCCTGCCTCACTCGTCATCCTGGTCAGCGGGAAGGAATACCTTGCCAGGCGGAAAGCGGACAGCCGTTTTACTGCGCCAAATAAAAAAGCAGCGATTTCCACGCTGCTTTTAGAATCAGGAATCCATAATCCTTACGAATCCGCCGCCGAATTTTGTATTTTTCAGCCAGTTGCCCAGATTGAATACATGAGCCGTTCCCTCATCCCAGAGGGTGCAGTAAATGCCGTCGTCCTTTTCTTCCATTTTCACCAGGGGCATCCAGTGCCAGTGGTAGGGGATCGGTTCGCCGCCGCTGTGAAGGTTCAGGAAACCGATGGGACAGTCTGCTTTGAGCCCTTCCCGGATGAAGGCAGCCACCTTGGGGAGCTTGGGCGCCAGGAGACGGATGGAGGGGATAGGCAGGGCTTCCACCTTTCCTTTAAGGCCCCTCTCCTTCATGTAGGCGGAAAGGCCTTCCTTCAGCCAGCGGGTCTTATAGAGACCGTGCATGCGGGGCGTGGCGTATTTCCAAATGTCCAGCATAATGGCAAGGGCCTCTTCCCTTGTTTCCACCTTCTGCCCCCACTGCTTCCGCTCGATATAGGCAGCCATCATACTGCCTGCCGTGGGGCCGCAGCCTGCCAGCTTCTGCCTTTTTTCCGGATACCACTCTTGGTTGTATCCAAGCACATCTTTCCCATTTTCCCGAATGGTTACCCAGTCAGGATGACGGATTTCAACCATATAACATTTCCTTTCTCAGGTGATATTGACTTCTTTCAAGAGGTTTCTGATGACATAGCCTGCCATCATCATACCCGACACCGGAGGCACGAAGGAAGTGGACCCCGGCGCATGGCCTTCGCCCATGGGCTTATGGGGCAGTTCCTTGGAATACACCACCATCAGATGGCGCACCCGGCGATCCTTCAGCTCCCGCCGCATCTTCCTTGCCAGATGGCACACGGAGGTCTTACTAATATCTGCAATCTGCAGCATTTCCGGGCGGAGCCGGTTGCCTGTACCCATGGATGAAATTTCCGGAATCTTCAGCTTATAGCAGATTTCCGCAATGGACACCTTGGCCGGCACATCATCAATGGCATCGATGATGAAATCGGCATGGAGATTTTTGATGAAATCTTCATCGCCGGGGCGGTAGTACACCGCCATGGCCTTTGCGTCGCAGGCCGGATTCACCCGGTGGGCCCGCTCCACCATCACATCCGCCTTGTTACGGCCGATGGTCGTCCGGTCAGCCACCAGCTGGCGGTTCAGGTTCGAATCCTCCACCGCGTCTTTGTCAATGAAAATCAAGTGGCCCACGCCGGCACGGACCAGCGCTTCCGCCGCATAGGAGCCTACGCCGCCGATACCGAAAACCGCCACGGTTTTCGTGGAAAGGAAATCGACGCCCTTCTCTCCGATAATACGGGCTGTACGTACATAAATAGGATCCATCACATACCCTCCGGAATAATTTCAATCCAGTATCCGTCAGGGTCGGAAATGAAATAAATACCCATGGCCGGATTTTCAAAGCAGATGCAGCCCATGGCCTTGTGCTTTTCGTGGGCCACCTTCATATCGTCCACATCAAAAGCCAGATGAAACTCATTGTCCCCCAGATTGTAGGGTTCCTTCCTGTCCCGGAGCCAGGTCAGCTCCAGCCGGTGCTTCGTTGCGCCATCCCCCAGGTAAGCCAGAATAAAGGAGCCGTCCGGAGCCTTGTACTCACCTGTTAACTTGAGTCCCAGGGCTTCTTCATAAAAAGCGATACTCTTCTTTAAATCAAGTACGTTGAAATTGTTGTGATTAAACGAGAATTTCATACTACTCTCCTTTTCAAATATAGAAACTTCAATACATTGTAGTATAGCACATATGGGAAAAGGTTCAAAGGGTTAGGTAAGGTTCTGTAAGGTTCTTAAGATTGACCGGCCTTTGGCCGGAGGGTTCTCAGGTTTGACGGGCCCTGTGGGCCCGAGGGTTGTGGTGGCGGCTGCGCCGCAGGTAAAAAAAGGGGCGCGCCTGACGGCGCAGGTTGTGTAGAAGGGTTGTGTTTCAAGGGGCAAGGAAAAGGTTTAGAGAGTTCAAAGGGTTCATTCCTCTCTTTTATTGTCCCCCCGCTTGCGGGCGTTAGCACCAAAGGGGGCCGATAATGGAAGGTTGACGGGGCCTTCGGCCCCGAAGGTTCTTAAGGTTCTTAGGTTTGACGGGCCCTTGGGGCCCGAGGGTTATGGTGGCGGCTGGCGCCGCAGATTTTATATACCGCCTCCGGCTAACCCCTTCCGGCTCGCTGCGCTCGCCACCCACCCCTTAAATAGGGGTGGGCAAGGGATGTAGTGGCGCAGTT
>NZ_CALGPS010000206.1 GCF_937959425.1 uncultured Dialister sp. | reverse complement strand
CAGATTCACGCGCTTAGATATAGAATTCATGGTCCAGATTCCTGGGCCCATTATACTGCGGCGTAAGCCGCCACCACAACCCTCAGCGCCAAAGGCGCTGTCAAACTTAAAAACCCTCCGGCCCGCAGGGCCGGTCAATCCTGAGAACCCTGCCCTCTGAACCTTAAGAATCCCCGCCGGCGGAGCAGGTGTCAACCTTTCCCTCTGAACCTTTTGAACTATGGTATAATGTAAGAGTTAAGAACAAACTTTTCAGCCATGAAGACAGGAGGAGCTATGCGTGTATTAGGCATTGACCCCGGTACCGGACGGTGCGGGTTCGGGGTGGTGGACAAGGTGGGCACCGCGATTACCCCTGTCAATTACGGCGTTATTGAAACCTACAAGGACCAGAGCGACCTGGAGCGGCTGAACATTGTGTATGAAGGCATCTGCGAACTCATTGCCGCCTACCGGCCCCAGTTCATGGGGGTGGAGACCCTCTATTTCAATACGAATATCACCACCGGCATCAAGGTGGCCCAGGCGAGAGGCGTCATCCTTCTGGCGGGGTATCGGCAGAATATACCTATTGTGCCGGTGACGCCGCTGCAGGTGAAGCAGCAGATGACCGGCTACGGCAGGGCGGGAAAGAAGCAGGTCATCGAGATGGTGAAGCGGCTCATGGGCATAAGGAAGAATATTGATCCCGACGATGCGGCGGACGCGCTGGCCATCGGGCTTACCGCCGCCTACCATGTGGAGCACCGTCAGTTGTATGGGGGAATGAAATGATTGGATATATCAGAGGAAAGGTAACTGCGTTATTTAAGGACGCCTGCTTTCTGGAGGCCGGCGGCATCGGCTATCGGATTTTTATTTCCGATAAGACAAGGCAGCAGCTTGTAAACGGAGAGGAAGCAAAGCTTCTGACCTACATGGCAGTCCGGGAGGATGCCATCCTTTTGTATGGATTTCTGGGAGAAGAGGAGTACGAGCTCTTCCTCCTTCTGATTTCCATTTCAAAAATCGGGCCCAAGGTGGCCATGGGCATTCTGTCCGCCATGACGCCCTCCGCCTTTGTGGGAGCGGTGAAGACCCAGAGTGTGACAAAGCTCACAAAGCTGCCGGGCATCGGCAAGAAGACGGCGGAAAGGCTTCTGGTGGAGCTGAAGGATAAAATCGGCGCCTTTGCGGTGGAAGATGTGCCGGAAGAAAAGGCGGTGCCGGCGGTGGAGGAAAATCCTGTCACCGGCGAGGCGGTAAAGGCCCTCATGAGTCTGGGCTATGAAATGGATGAAATCACGCCGGTGCTGGGCAGGCTGGCCGGCTCCTATGATAATGTGTCGAAGCTGGTGAGCGCGGCACTTCGCGAATTTGCAAGAAACCGGGAGTAATGTATGAATAATAAGTATATAAAAAGTCTGGGTGGCGAAGATGAGGAAGAGGTGCTCGGCAGCAAAGGCCGCATCGTTTCCACAGAGGAAATGCCGAAGGATGAGTGGCAGACCTCTCTCCGCCCCCAAAGGCTGGATGACTACATAGGTCAGGAAGCCTTCAAGAAGAATCTGAAGGTGTATATCGCCGCCGCCAAATCAAGGAAGGAGGCACTGGACCATGTGCTTCTCTACGGGCCGCCGGGGCTGGGAAAGACCACCATGGCAAAAATCATTGCCAATGAACTGGGGAGCCAGTTCAAGGTGACCAGCGGCCCTGCCATTGCAAGGCCGGGAGAGCTGGCGTCCATCCTCACTACCCTCCAGGACCATGATGTGCTTTTTATCGATGAAATCCACCGGCTGAACAGGAATGTGGAGGAAATCCTCTATTCCGCCATGGAAGACTTTGCTTTGGATATTGTCATGGGGAAGGGCACCGGTGCCAGCTCCATCCGTATCGACCTGGCCCACTTTACATTAATCGGTGCCACCACCAGGGCAGGCTCCCTGTCTGCGCCTCTCCGGGACCGTTTCCTCATTACCAACCACATGCAGTTCTACGAACCGGAGGAACTGAAGAAAATCATTACCAGGGCTGCCCGCATTCTGGGCATTGACATCGAGGACAGCGGTGCCGAAGAAATCGCCCGCCGGAGCCGGGGCACGCCCCGTATCGCCAACCGCCTCCTGAAGCGTATCCGCGACTTTGCCCAGGTACAGGGAAGTGCCATTACGGCTGACATTGCCTCCGAAGCCCTGGCGGCCCTTCATGTGGACGACATCGGCCTCGATGACCTGGACAATGAAATCCTGAAGGCCATCATTTATAAATTCAACGGCGGACCTGTGGGTATCGACACCATTTCTGCCGCTGTCAGCGAGGAAAGGGCCACCATTGAAGATGTGTGCGAGCCCTATCTCATGCAGATCGGGTTCATTTCCAGAACCCCCAGGGGACGCATTGCCACCGCCGCGGCCTATGACCACATAGGTGCCCCCTGGCACAGCAAAGAGGGAGAGACAAGCCTCTTTGAAGGTGACCATGGGGACCGGTAAGACTTTAATCATTATAGGCATCCTCTTTATACTGGCAGGCCTCTTCTTCATGGCAGGGGGAAAACTCACTTTTCTGGGTCATCTGCCGGGGGATATCCATTTTTCCAAAGGAAATACGGAATTCTATTTCCCTGTCATTTCCTGTATCCTTGTGAGCGTTATCGGCACCATTCTTCTTAATATTTTTTTCAGAAGGTAATCATGATGAATAAAAAAATATGGACAGCGCTGCTGCTCCCCTTTGCCCTTTCCTTTGCCGCCCTTCCGGCGGACGCCGAATCCATTCCCATCCAGCGGAAAACGGTGATTTCCCATAAATCTGCTCCGGTCAGGAGAGCTCTTCCCCAAAGGAACACCGCCACTCCCAAAGCGGAGAATAAAGCCTCAGGTCTGGGCCCTGATGTGGAAGTGGGACTTCTTACCTCCGGCGAGGTCACCGTCACGGGCCTTGCGGATTTCAAGGCGGAATCGGCAGGAAAGGTGGTAGGGAAATATGGAAACGGCACCCGCCTTTCCATTTCCAGAAGCGGGAACACCATCCTTCTGAACGGTAAAAAAGCGGGGGACAAGGTGTACCTGACCACCGGAAACAGCGCCCCAGCCTTTGCTGTAAAGGGGAACCGCTACCGGGGAAAAGTGAAGCTTATCCCTTCTGCCTGGGGCAGCGGCGTTACGGTGGTGAATGCGGTGCCCATGGAACTTTACCTCCAAAGCGTGGTGCCGTCGGAGGCCGTGCCTTCCTGGAAATTGGACGCCCTGAAGGCCCAGGCCGTGGCAGCCAGAACCTATGCCGTGTACCATAAGAACGGCTACCGCTCCTCCGGCTACGATGTCACCGACGATACCCGGTCCCAGGTCTACTCCGGCGTATCTTCGGAAACGGATGCTACCAGCCGGGCGGTGCGGGAAACTGCCGGTGAAATCGTCACCTACGGAGGAAAGCCTATTGATGCCCTCTTCCACTCCAGCGGCGGCGGGTATACGGAAAACAGTGAAAATGTATGGGGAAGCACCATTCCCTATCTCCGGGGCGTCAAGGAAGCCTATGTGGGAAATCCATGGACAAAGACCGTGCCCCTTTCCTCCTTTATCCGCACCATGAATAACTACGGCTATGGCGTGGGGAGCCTGAAGGGCATCAAGCTGTCGAAGCTCCGCATCGGGGAAGCCCACCGGAGCGCCGACCGCGGCGTCTCCGGCAGGGTGAAGAGCTTTACCCTCATCGGCAAAAACGGAAGCAGAACCGTTTCCGGTGATAAACTCCAGTCCATCTATGGCCTGGACAGCACCCTTTACGACCTTTCCGTCAAAGGAAGTAATCTCATCATCACCGGCTATGGCTACGGCCACGGACTGGGCCTCTCCCAGTGGGGTGCCGAAGCCATGGCGGAAAAGCAGGGAAACGGCAGGGATTACTATAAGACCATACTGACCCATTACTATACGGGAACAAAAGTGGAGAAAATGTATTGATATAGGGACATTGAAAGCGGAGAGTTATATGACTGAAGGCAGGTACGCAACGCCGCCGGAAGGCGGCCTTATAAACTCACAGCCGCCTATGGCGGCTATCCACAACCCTCAGCGGCAAAGCCGCTGTCAAACTTACGAACCCTCCGGCTCAACGGGCCGGTCAAACTTCAGAACCTTCCCCTGCTGAACCCTCTGAATCTTATGGCACGTATCCACCTGCCCTATTGTCTCCAAAGAAACAAGAAACAAGAAACAAGCAACAAGCAACTAGCAACTAGCAACTAGCAACAGTTCCCCCATTTGTCATATAATATAAAGGTTAACCCCAATAGCGTAATTTCAACGACAGGAGATAGAAAGTAACAATGAAACTAGAAGAATTCAACTATGACCTTCCCAAGGAGCTCATTGCCCAGGAACCGGCGGAACCCCGCGATTCCTGCCGGCTGATGATGCTGGACAAGAAAACCGGTGCCTGGGAGCACCATCATTTCCGGGATATTCTGGACGAAATCCGCCCGGGAGATGTATTCGTATTTAACAACACCAAGGTTATCCCTGCCCGGCTGTACGGGAAGAAACGGGAGACCGGCGGCAAGGTGGAAATGCTGCTTCTTACGCCCAAGGGCAATGATGTGTGGGAAGTGCTGGTCAACCCGGGGAAGAAAGCCCTTCCGGGAGTGGAAATCGAATTTTCGGACAACTGCTGGTGCAAAGTACTGGATAAGACAGAATTCGGCGGCCGGGTGGTGGAGTTCCACTACGACGGCAATTTCGACAGCCTTCTGGACCAGCTGGGCGAAATGCCTACGCCTCCCTATATCCATAAGAAACTGGAAAACAAGGATGAATACCAGACAGTATACGCCAAGTACAAAGGCTCTGCTGCCGCTCCCACGGCAGGCCTCCATTTCACGCCTGAGCTCATGGAGGAAATGAAAAAGAAGGGGGCGGAGCTCCTCTTTGTCACCCTCCATGTGGGCATCGGCACTTTCCGGCCGGTGAATGAAGAAAATATCGAAGACCATGAAATGCACAAGGAATGGTACACGGTGAACCAGGACGTGGCCGATGAAATCAATGAGGCCAGAAGTGAAGGCCGCCGCATTATTGCCGTCGGCACCACTTCCGTCCGTACTCTGGAGTCCGCCGGCCAGAGCGGCACCCTGGAAGCAGGCAGCGGCTGGACCCAGCTTTACATTTATCCGGGATATCAGTGGCATATGGTGGACGCCATCGTCACCAATTTCCATCTGCCCGAATCCACCCTCATTATGATGATGGCATCCTTTGCAGGAAGGGAGCATATTCTTGCAGCTTACGAGGAAGCGGTGAAGCAGAAATACCGTTTCTTCTCCTTCGGCGACGCCATGTTTATCAGATAAGGAAATCCTATGGTTATTAACTACGAACTCATTGCGGAAGATAAGAAGACCGGTGCCAGAGCGGGCCTCCTCCATACGCCTCACGGCACCTTCAAGACACCTATGTTCATGCCTGTAGGCACCCAGGCCACGGTGAAGACAGTGACGCCGGAGGAGCTGGAGGACATGGGCGCCCAGATTATCCTGTCCAATACCTACCACCTTTTCCTCCGTCCGGGTACGGAACTTATCCGGGAAGCCGGCGGCCTTCATGATTTCATGAACTGGCATAAGGGCATCCTCACCGATTCCGGCGGATTCCAGGTGTTCAGCCTGGGAGCCATGCGGAAGATTACGGAGGAGGGCGTCCATTTCCGCTCCTTCCTTGACGGATCGAAGCAGTTCCTCTCGCCGGAAGTGTCCATCCACGCCCAGGAGGATCTGGGAAGTGATATTGCCATGGCCTTTGACGAATGCATTCCCTATCCCGCGGACTATGACTATGCCGACCATTCCACCGCCCGCACCACCCGCTGGGCGGAGCGGTGCATCAAGGCCCATACAAGAAAGGATCGGGGCATGTTCGGAATCGTGCAGGGCGGAATGTACAAGGATCTCCGCCGCAGGAGCGCCGAGGAAATCTCCGCCATGCCCTTTGACGGCATGGCCATCGGCGGCCTGTCGGTGGGAGAGCCCCATGACCTCATGTATGACATTCTGGAGTACACCACCCAGTTCCTGCCGGTGAATAAAGCCCGCTACCTCATGGGGGTCGGCACGCCGGACTGCCTGGTGGAAGGGGTGGCCCGGGGTGTGGATATGTTTGACTGTGTCTTCCCCACCAGGGTGGCCAGAAACGGCATGGCCATGGTGCACACAGGCCGCATGAACATGAAGAACAAGAAATACGAAAAGGACTGGGCCCCTCTGGAAGAGGGCTGCCGGTGCTATACCTGCACCCATTACAGCCGCGCCTATATCCGGCACCTGTACAAGTCGGAAGAGCTCCTGGCTTTCCGCCTGGTCACCATCCACAATCTCTATTTCCTGCTCCAGTTCATGCGGGATATGAGACAGGCCATTATTGATGGAAATTTCACGGAATTCCGCGAAAATTTCATGGCGAACTACAAAAGATAAAGACATCCCCTTTGTTTTATGCTAAAATGATTCTATACGTTCGTTGGAGGTGAAGTTATAAGTGGAACAAGCAATGCACATTCTGAGCCTGGTATGGCCTTTCCTGATTCTGGTGGCAATCATGTATTTCTTCATGTACCGTCCTACCCAGAAGATGAAAGTGGAAAGAGGCCGTTTCCTCATGGCCCTGAAAAAGGGTGACAAGGTGGTGACTTCCGGCGGTGTCCATGGCACCATCAAGGTTCTCCGCGACAAGTACGTGGAACTGGAAATCGCTCCGAAGGTAGTCATCAAGGTTGAGAAATCCGCTGTCCAGCACTTTGAAGGCAAGCCGGCAGTAGGCGAAGCCCCGGTATCCGAAGTCATTCCGGAAGACAAGAAGTCCAAAAAGGATGAACCGGAAACCCAGGTGGTGGAAGAAGTAGTGGAAGTGGACGATCCAAAGGATGCAGGTACCGAAGTTATCGAAGAAGAAGTAGAAGTAGATGACAAGGACGCCGCAAAGGATGAAAAGTCCAAAACTGAGGTAAAGAAATGAAAGAGACGGATATTTCCTCTTCGGAAGTGAAAAAGGAAATCCGCCGGAAGATGCTCGCCTTACGGCGGGCTCTTTCTGATGATGAGGCAGTGAAGAAAGCGGAAAGCCTCACCTCATGGATACTCACTCTTCCGGAATACAAAAAGGCAAAGCGTATCATGGCTTTCCTTGCCATGAAAGGGGAGTCCAATCTGGACGGCCTTATTGCCCGCGCCCTTTCAGAAGGAAAGGAAGTATACGTGCCGGTATGCCTGCCGGAAAGACAGATGGAAGCGGGACGGCTCCTGGATATGGACCATTTTGTGAAAGGTCCTCTGGGACTCCGGGACCTGCCCAAGGGCTATGACACAGTCTCTCCGGAGGAACTGGACCTGGTGCTGGTGCCCGGTGTGGCCTGCGACAGGGAAGGAAACCGTCTGGGCATGGGCGCCGGTTACTACGACCGCTACCTTGTGCACGTGCCCTTTGAAAAAAGAATTGCTGCCCTCTGGGATTTCCAGGTGGCAGAAGCTATTCCCTCCGAGCCCTTTGACGAGAGAATGGCAAAAATCGTTACCGATAAAGGTATCATTGTAACGAAAAGAGGTTGAAGTTTTGGAAACAAAAAGGAAAGCCCCCTTAAGAAAGGGAGCTCTTGTCCGGTTCTGGGTGGTGATACTCGCCATCATCGGCGTCTTCGCTGCCGCCGTAGGACCGCTGGCGGGCCATATCCGCCAGGGCCTTGACCTGCAGGGCGGTACCCACATCGTCATGCAGGCGGAAGATACGCCCCAGAACAAGGTGACCCCGGAAGCCATTACCCAGGTCATCAATATCATGCAGAAGCGTGTCAATGAAATGGGCCTTACCGAACCGATTATCCAGCGGGAAGGTTCCAACCGCATCATTATCGAACTCCCCGGCGAAAGGGATCCCCAGAAGGCTATCGAAACCATCGGCAAGACCGCTGTCCTCGAATTCAAGGATGAAGAGGGCAATGTGAAGCTTACCGGTGAAGACCTGAAGAATGCCAAGGAAGAAATGGGCCAGAACAAGCAGCCTCTGGTAGCTCTCCAGTTCACCGATGAAGGGGGCAAGAAGTTCGGCGACCTTACCGCCGCCAACATCGGCCGTCACATCGGCATCTACCTGGACGGCGAACTCCTGACAAACCCTGTGGTGAATGAAGCCATTACCGGCGGCTCCGCTGTCATTACCGGACAGCGTACCCTGGAAGAAGCCAAGGACCTGGCCATCCTCCTTCGAAGCGGCGCCCTTCCGGTGAAGGTCTCGGTGCTGGAAGTGAGAACCGTGGGACCCTCTCTTGGACAGGACTCCAAGGATAAGTCCGTGGTAGCCTTTACCATCGGTATTTCCCTGGTAGTGCTCTTCATGATGGCTGTATACCGCATGGCCGGCTTCGTAGCCGACACCGCCCTTCTGGTGTATGTGCTTATCCTTCTGGGCGTGCTGAATCTCCTTCATGCCACCCTGACCCTTCCCAGTATTGCCGGCGTCATCCTGTCCGTAGGTATGGCGGTGGATGCCAACGTGCTTATTTTTGAACGATTTAAGGAAGAAATCGCGGCGGGTAAAATCCTCCGCCTGGCTGTGCAGGCCGGTTTCAAGCGGGCCTTTGTCACCATTTTCGATGCGAACATGACCGTCATCATTACCTCCTGCATCCTCTTCTTCCTGGGCAGCGCCACAGTGAAGGGCTTCGCCTTCTCCCTGGGCCTTGGCGTGGCCGTGTCCATGTTCACCGCCATTACGGTGAGCCGTACCCTCCTCATGCTCCTTATCGATGCCAGCTGGATTCATAACCCCTGGTGGTTTGGCGGGAAAAGGGGGTATGACAGATAATGTTTAAGAATTTCGATTTTATCGGCCATAAGAAAATCTGGTTTACCTTATCCGGCATCCTGGTGGTGCTCTCCATTATTTCTATCATCATGTTCCGTTTCAACTGGGGCATTGATTTCACCGGCGGCACCATTCTGGAACTGGGCTTCTCCCAGCCCGTTACCGTAGAGCAGGTCCGTGACGGTCTCCGCCAGGACGGCCTGCAGACATCCACCATCCAGCTTTCCGGCAATATTTCCGGCGAATCCGGCGACGATGTGATTATCCGTACCAGAAATCTGTCTTCCGAAGAAGCGCAGACCGTGGTGTCCCATGTGAATGACAAGGTGGGCGGCGCTGAAGTGAAGCGTATCGAAACTGTAGGCGCCGTCATCGGTTCCGAAGTGACCAAGAGCACTCTCCTCAATGTGCTTATTTCCTTCGGCGCCATGATTCTCTACATGTCCATCCGCTTTGAACACAGGATCGCCATTTCCGCCATCGTGGCCATCTGCCATGATATTCTCATGGTACTGGGGGTCTTTGCCTTCTTCCATCTGGAAGTGGATGCCTCCTTCCTGGCGGCTATCCTCACCGTTCTTGGCTACTCCATGAACGAATCGGTGGTTATCTTCGACCGAATCCGTGAAAACCTTCACACCCACAGAAGGACCGACAGCTTTGCCACCCTGGCGAACGACTCCATTCACCAGACCATCCGCCGCTCCCTCTACACCCTGACCACCACCCTCTTCTGCGTGGCATCCCTCTACTTCTTCGGCGGGGACACCACCAAGAACTTCGCTCTGGTCATGCTCATCGGCTTCATCTCCGGTGCCTATTCCTCCATCTGCGTGGCATCCAGCATCTGGGTCACCTGGCATGAACACCTTCACAGCCAGAGAAATGAACCTCATGCGGTGAAAGCGAAAAAAGCAAAGGCCTGATATGGCAGCAAAAAAGACTTCCCGAATTCGGGAAGTCTTTTTGATTTTGGGAGAACAGAGGGAATGTATTCTTGACGGAGAGAGCGATTAACCAACTCAGGATATGCAGATTCATAGTGCCAGAGGTTTATTATCTCATTATTGAGAAAAATGTCGTTTCTACCCTTTTATATTTTTTACTTGGCTTCTCAGCAAATTTTGGAAAAATCCTTGACAATTTGGCTATCGGCAGATATGATAAGTCTAGTTTGCTAAAGGATTTTTGTATCCTTTGAAAAAGAGCCGAAGTTTGGTAGCTTCGGCTCTTTTTCATATATTCTGCGTATCATATGTATTTTTACTCAGGAATGCCGTCTTTCTTATAACGGTAGCCAGGGTTGGCGGTGACCAGTCTTTTATAGCGTTTGCGGAAATCATTGAGACATAAGTCATTTGCACATCCTTCGAAATCGTTGGGGTGATGCTCCATCAGTCCGTCATCTTCCCATCCGCATTCCGGACAGATTTCAAAGCTGCTGTCTTCAGGAAATGTGTGCTTTCCACAAACCGGACAAGTATGGGGCTGGGGAATATAATTGGCATCCAGATAATTATAATCCGGATTTTTTTCTATTAGTTTGCGATATCTTTTTCTGTATTCTTTTAAGGATATACCATTTTCCAAATCAATAAAATCAGGGTCTTTGATTTGTTCGAGGTCATACTTCCATCCACATTGAGTACATTGCATTGCCATACCATAGTGGATATCATCTTCAGTTAAAGGTGAAAAGTAGAACTGATGACAAACGGGGCATTCTATTTCTTTAAATTTGTTTTT
>NZ_CALGPS010000205.1 GCF_937959425.1 uncultured Dialister sp. | reverse complement strand
CGCTTATTCATACGCTATTCCTCCATTTAGAGTATAACATATGCAAGCGTTATTTCAAAGTAAAGCTATTTATGTCGTTTACTATAGATTTCCTAAAATATGCTGGGTTAGAAATGGCGATAAAGACCGATTACTTTTCCACGGATAGTTACATTCTTGGAGATAATAGGCTGATAGGCATCATTTTCAGGCTGCAGACGGATATGATCATCTTCCTTATAGAAACGTTTCACCGTAGCATCATCATTTCCCACCAGAGCCACTACAATATCTCCATCCTGAGCATGATCCTGTTCCGATACAATAAGGTAATCCCCTTCCTGGATACCTGCATTAATCATGCTGTCGCCGCGAACTACCAGAATAAAGCAGCTGTTGTCACTGCCTACCATTTCAGCAGGCAGGGGGAAGACCGACTCCAGATGTTCATCTGCCACCAGCGGCTCGCCTGCACGGACTGCACCTACCAGAGGCATGGGAATCATCTTCTTGTGGCGCCAGGACATATCTCCAACCACCTCAATGGCCCTGGAGCTGGCAGGATCTCTTTTAATGACTCCCAGCTCTTCCAGTCTGGACAGATAGCCGTGCACAGTGGAAGTGGAACGAAGATTTACAGCAGTGCAGATTTCACGAACTGTAGGGGGAAAACCATCTTCGTAAATCTTTTGACGGATAAACTCCAGAATGCTCTTTTCTCGGCTTGTTAATTCTCTGTTTTTGCCTAATCTTTTTGCTGCCATTTTTCAGTTCCTTCCTATTGATAAAATGATGAAAATGCAAATGTATCATATTTTCCTATATATTCAAAGCTACAATAACCTGCACTTATTATACAGGAAAATAAGAATAAAATCAAACAGAAGTTCATAGAATAAATTTACGCATGCCATTTTATACTAAGAACATATACTCCCTTATAATTAAAAAAGTCTAATCCTCTGTTCTATTGTACGAAACTATGTTTTGTATTATCATATATTCAGAAACGATGTTCTGAGAATAACGGTTTTCCAAAATACAGTTCTCAAGAATACAAGTTTGATAGGATATCACATAATGGGGAGGGAACTGCCATGAAAAAAATAATTTTTCTATTCATCGCTTCGGTTATCCTTTGCGGATGGGGAGTAAATGCTTCCGTTGCAGGCGACTCTGTGCAATATGAAGTGGTGACAGTAGACGAGAATGATACCTTATGGGATATTGCAGCCCGAAGGATTGATAATACAAAGGATATTCGAAAGGCGGTATACCGGATTGAACAGTTTAATCATATTTCAAATCCTGGTGCTTTGGAGCCGGGTATGACAATCAAGATTCCTGTTAATTTGGATTAGCAAAAAGCAAACGTCCATTCTTATGACTTATAAATTTGTCAAAAGAATGGACGTTTGCTTTTGCTATATTGCTGAATTGAATAGATGAACAGAAATATGATGATTCTTAAGAAAACATATCAAATGTTTGGCAGATATCCATAACGTGGCCCTGTTATCGTTGGGGTGTATACCAATGCGGCCGGAACCATCCAGAAAGGATTGATCCAGATAGAAAATAACCTGGCGGCTTTCATCATTCAGGAGACCGAAGGGGGTGACAGAACCTGGGGGCAGATGCAGGAACCTGTGCAAATCTTCAGCAGAAGCCATGGAAAGGCGGCGGGTGCCCTGTTCTTTACTGAATAACTTCAAATCAAGCCGGCTACTGCCGCGGACAGTAATAAGATAATAATATTTCTTCTTATCATCTCTCACAAAAAGATTTTTAGCATCATCCTCCGGATAGGGAAGAGGTACCTCGGATAACTGCTCCATGGTATATACTGCCTTGTGCTCTGTGATTTCATAGGGAATATGATATTGCTCAAGAAGAGCCAGAATTTCCTCTTTCCCAATCATCATGTTTTTACTCCTGTGAATTTTATGACAATGATTGCAAATAAATCACGAACAAAAATTCTTTTAGCAAGAAAACCGCTCAAAAGAATTTTTGTTCTATCCATACTATGTGCGGTTAAACATCTTATCAATCGGGTTATTAGTAAACAGATCGGCTTCATTAATATAGCGGCGTACCATTTCCACAGAACGATGGCGGGTCTGCTTCATAATGAGCCTTTCTTCAACCCCATGGAGAGCCGCATAGGTAGCAAAACCATGGCGAAGGCTGTGGGCTCCGTAGAACTCTGGATTGAGCCCTATGGATGCCACATATTTTTTGACAATGAGATTGATACTTTTATCACTGAGCCGACGGGAAGATACCCTTCCATTTTTCAAGAAGCTTCGGAAAAGGGGACCTGATGTAATATGAGCCGCAGTAAGCCACTCCTGCAGTGCATGGATACAGTCCATGGATGTATGGGAAAGGTAGGGGATGCCTATCTGCTGCCCTGCTGATAACTGATCGGTTTTGGAATGCTGTATGGTTATCACAATACCCTGGGGATATTTCCTGATATCTTCCACATTCAGCCCGGCAAGCTCGCTGCGCCGGAAAGCTCCCATGAATCCAAGCAGAAGGACTGCTCTGTCACGCAGCCCGGGAAGCGTTGTCAAATCCATTCGGCCTATGATTTCCTCCAGCTCCTCCCAATAAATAGGAGTCTTTCCCTTCTGCATAGATCCTTTGAGACGGGTAAGACCGATGAGTGCTTCCTTTACTATCCAGGCTTTACACGGATTTTCCACCGGCTCGCCGGATGCATTATAATTTTCTGAAATAGCGCTGATTCTTCTGCGAATGGTGGCAGCCTTTGCATAATCAGCCAGATCATTGATATAATTAACAATAGTTTCAGGTGCTGCAGGATAAGAACTCTTGTGATGATATCGGCACCAGTCACAGAAATCATTCCAGTCCGATTCATAAGCGTCAATGGTATGTTCCGCTTTAGTCACAGCCAGAGAATTGATACTCTTATCTGAAAGTCCTTCAGTCTGTGCATTCCTGCTGAAATCTCGAAGAAAAAAGTGATTATCAAAGTGAGTATCCATTTTCACTCCCTTGTATAACGAATTTTTAGTGATTTATCAATCTGCGATTTTCTGCCCATACTGTAAAAACCTATACCTATAGTCTATTATACTATATAAGCCATTTAATAAATAGGTTCCGATAACATTAAATTATCGGAACCTATTCACTTATTATACCTTGATTTCCCTTTCTATCCCTTATAGATGCGATAACTACTGGTATTATTCGGTATATTCCCACTTATGAGCACCTCTCTTAAACTTATGAATATCCTGTGAATTGACGAAAAAATGGTGGCAAAAATGGTGGCAAGAAAAATGCCGGCTTGTTCAGTCACGGTCAATTATTAGACGTTTTCCAATCTTCGTATTTTCACTCAAAAAAGCCCCGAAATGCATCGGGGCTTTTTAAATTGGATCACCTCCGGAAGATTGCCGCTCCCACGGTAATGAAAGAGATTTCAGCCCATACGTCCCGCTGGCGTTTAGCTATTACCAGCTGGTGTTCCAGAGCTTCTATTTCTTTCTTCAATTCTTCTAAAGAGTTCTTGGTCTCTTGCATCTCTTTCTCTGCTTCGATTAAGGATTCGTTGGCAGTCTGCAAGTTCTGCCTGGCTCTTCTCAGTCTGCTCTGCAAGCTGTCTACTTGTGTCTGCAATCTCATCACTGTCTGCTGCTGCTCCGTCGAGTTCTGACTCAGCACGTCCAGTTTCGTCTGAAGCAGATTTAAGTTGTTCTGCTGATTGGTCCAGTCCGTCTCGAACTGATTCCATTCCTCTTGGGTCGGAAGTCCCGTAGTCTCCTCGCCAAATGAAATAGCTGGAGACAAACAGGATAATGACAACAAGAAGAATCCAATGGCGATACTTTTCGATAGTTTCCACATTATTCCTCCAGGGGCACATTTTCAATTCTTGCACGTTCTTCCAGAATTTTCAGGTAAGCTCCCATGGTATCAGACTGGCTCTTTAACAGCTCGTAGGAACATTTGGGATGGAACGGGAGCGTTCCGGCCTTATATCCTTCCAGCATTTTGTCCAGCTTCTCTTTCCTTATTTTCAGCTGTAAATATTTTGCCCGGAAGCGGTCTCTTAAGTCGGCGCTGAACATTGGTTTTGCAGTTGTTAACAACTCATTGCCTTTCAGTTTCCTGTAAGCTTCCTCGAATACTTTCTTCGGGCTCCAGGACTCGTAGCCGTCCGGATAGACGACTTTGTACCCGTCTTCGCCCTTTGAGTGCATGTGATAGTCTTTCCGGGCTGCTTCCGGTTCTGCTTTAATGATTTTGACTCCGATGTATTCTTTCCATGATGATTTCTCCTTAATCGTTCCATCCATCAACCGCTCCAGGCCGTTAGCGTGGATTGTAGCCATATTTTCCCCCATCCGGACTCCAATGCTGCTTAGCAATGCAGACAGACGCAGGGAGATTATAGTCAGCGCAGATTTTCCCTGCTTCCTTTCCGATGGATTCTATAAATTCTTCTGATTCCATTTTATCCTCTCTTTCTTTTGATTAATGCGGCAAGGTCGTGTACGTCAGAGACTCCGGCGTCGTCAAGATTCTCGATGATGCTTAGGAGTTCCGATGCCGCAAGATAGGAGATGCACAATGGCATTACGAGCCCATATGAGTGTACCTGTATTGTCATCGCGTCTATGATTGACCCTGCCATTACCACTATGACATAGACGATGATTTTCCCGCAGAACTGTGTATTCATTGCTTTGCTTGAAATGACTCCTGCTCTATGGGCCAAGGGAATGGCTTTAATACTTTCCAGAAGGCTCGGGGTATAATCATCTGTCTTGATTCTGTTATGTGCCAGCTCTATCCACTTCGTGGCCAAGTCTATGACTATGAGTGCCACGAAGAGAGACATGAGCTGAAAATGAAACTGTGCAGCCACCAATATCCCACCCGCCACGACTTTGACTTCCCAATAGTCTCCCAGGCGGCATGCCGCTATATCATTGATGGGTTTTGTAAACTGATTGGGGTCCATGCTATTCCTCCAGTTTTTCTTTTAACCGGTTAATTCCCTGAAGTTCTTTCTCGAATTCCTCAAACTGGCCCAGAGCACTGACCATCTTCCTAATCAGTTTCCTTTTCTTTGGCCAGCTGGTCTTTCAGCTTCTTAACCTGGTCTTCCAGCTTGGAAATCTTCTCCTCGTTCTTGGCAATTCTCTCGGTCTGCCTGCCCATTTCTGCTTTGTCTTCCGAAGTGACGAGTCCTAAGCGTTCGCGGATTTCGGCAGCGGCTTTGGCTTTGTCGCTGGCTCTCTTGAGCTTTAACTGGGATGTGGTGATTTCGTTGATATACTGGTTGACTCGTTTTTCTAATAAGGTAGCTTCCAGGTTGGCTCTCTTCTGAAGGCCTTCCGGTGATTCGAGTACGCTTTCGGCCATGGCCCTGACGTCTTCTTCAGTGAGCATACTGTCTTTGAAATTCTGGATTTCAGATTCGATGTGCTTTCTGTACTGCTCTTCAGTGGTTCCGCCCATCATTTCTACGGCTTCATTGAATTCTTTCTCGGAGTCGTAGTTGTTCATCTTCAGGAAATTTTCTTTATCCGACTGGGTGGGGAGCTGCCCGGAGTGAAGGATCTGCTCGATTTTGAAGAACGGGTTCTCTTCAGCAAGCTTCCTGGCGAATTCATTTTTCGCTTCCGGGGTGTCGATGGACTTTCTGAAATCTTCCAGGGCGTCGGATTTCATGGTCTTCATGTAGTAGGAGAGGGCGATTTCTTTGGCTTTCTCTTTCACTTCTTCAGATTTTCTGCTTCAGAAGCGTTGACGTTCAGTGCTTTATCTATGGAGTCCAGTTTTCTCTGGGCGGCCCACGCTTCCACTTCTCTGTCTGTAGCCAGCATATGGTCGTAGATGTCTTTGATTTCCGGAGTGAGTTTGACGTTTCCCAGATTCTTTGCGGCGGAGTAGATGTCTTTCAGCCAGCTCTTGAATCTTCTGAAGACGCCTTTCAGTTCTTTAGTAGGGGCACTGCCTTCCATGAGGTATTTCTCAAATCCCCTGGCAAAGCGTTCCTGCATGAATCTTTCTTCGGCTCCTTCTACTCCATTCTCGATGTCTTCCCCATATTTTTTGAATTCTTTCTCAAGGGCCGTTCCTTCGTACTCTTTCAGGTGGCCTTCCGTGTAGGCAGCCCATTCCCTGATGGTCTTCAGGTCGGAAGCTATTTTCTGAAGGGAGGAGGTGGCTTTGGCCTCGTCTCCATCAAAGTACCTGGCCATTTCCTCCGGTGATAGGTTTGCGTATTCTTCCAGCATGGAAAGGTACATGTGAGCCCCTTCGTGGATGACGGTGGACTGATTGGCACCATTGAAAATTTCTATGGCGTTGGTGTCGCGGTCGTAGGCCCCTAAGTATTTTTCTCCCTGGAAATACTGGTTCACCTGGTTCTGCAGCTTATTCGTGACTTCTTCTCTCTGTCCTTCTACTTTCGGGTCATAGAGACGGACTTTCACCCCCTGTGTTCTCAGGTAGTCTTTGATTTCTTTCGGGGTGTTTTTCGGAAGAATGGCTCCTTTTACTTCGTTGAAGTAGACAGCCCTCTGGGGTTTCGCTTCAAAGTATTTCGCTGGTAAGTCCTTTACTTTCTCTTTGATTCGCTTCGCGATGGTTTCTGCTTCCGGTGGTTCGGTGAAATCATGCGCAGCCAGGGCCGAACTCAGCTTCTTGCCTTTTACGTAATCGACTAAAACGCCATAGGCCTCTGAGATGGCATTATACGATCCTTCCCACTTGTAGGCCGGTGTAATTGCATTCACGAAAGATTCCACTTCGGATTTCAGGTCCAGGAATTCTTTGGATTTACTCATCCCGTCTTCAATATCTGCTTCCGGATTGAGGTTCTTCTCCGCTTTGTGGAACTCGTCAAGAGACTTGAGTTTCTTCCCGCTGGCGGCGATGATGTTTCCTATTCCATATCCACTAAACATGTTCTTTTGGGCATTCTTCAGTCCGCCTATCATGGCGGCGGTAATGTTCTCCAAGTTGGCAGGTTTCCCGGTGTCGCGTATAATAGATTCCCCTAACATCTCATTTCGGAAGGATTCCTTCCAACTCTCAAAGGGTTTCCCCTTGGCTCTTTTATTCAGGTCAGAAATGAAGGAGTCTTTGTCCGGAATCATGTCGTTGCGTTTCTTGAACTCATAGATTACTTCCCTAGCCCGATCTCCGCTTTCTATCCTTTTCATTGCCGATTCTATGAGCCTATGAAAACGAATCCCCTTGGCTTTGAGCTTCTCTGCGTAAGTTTCTTTGAGAACTCTACTGAGTCTTTCTTTTCCCTTCTCATCCAGCTTGTCCAGACTGCCGTATTCTTTTTCCAGGCTTTCTAGAGCCTTAACAAGTTTTGGCTCTTTCGAGAGCTCTTCTGGGATTCCCCGCTTTTTCATCTTCAGCTTTGGGGCTTTCCCGATGGATTTTAGATAGAGATACTTAGCACCGTCGGAGTGAAGGAAAGATTCTACATCCTCCTGAAGTTCTCCATTCTTTTCGTTATGGTTGGCGGGATAGCTCGGTGTGTAAAGGTTCCCATAATCCACCACTTCACGGGGAATCTCTTTCTGCGCTGGCAGGATAGCGTCTTCTATGAATTTAGTTATTTTTCTTCTGTCTCCGGTTCTTACTATGGACGGGAAGACTTTTGTATAGGCGTCTCTGGAGAACACTGGGGTTTTTGCAGGATCTACCACATTTTTGTCCATGATGAGGGTTACTCCATCATTGGACCCAAAATTATAGGGCGTCTGCTTCTTTGTGATAGCAACGGACGGCACTGCAAGTCCGCCTAAATCAATAGCCTTTTTGAGGTTTTCTACAGTAAGGTTGTGCAAGGCCACAAGGTCCGGCTCTTCCATTCTAAATGGAAGAGATTCCCCGGCGTAGTTAATCACTGCCGGGCCATAGGGTGTGTTGTAGTCCGGCATGGATTTAGAAGGATTTCTGGCGCGGCCTTCAGCCATGAAGGCTTCCGCTTCTCCGCCCAGTCTTCTGTAAGCAGCGTAGTCGTCCTGCTTCATGGCATCTTCCAGAAGGCTGATGTCTCTTTCAATGGTGGAGAGTTCTTTTCTTTCGCCTTCCGGCAGGGACTCCAGCAGCGCCTTCCTTTTTTCTGTGAGTTTCTTCACTTTGGCCAGCGATCCCCTGACGTCGTTTTCGTCAAAGCTATTCGCTATTTCTTCAGCCATGTCCATATACTCTTTGGCCTTTGGGTCTTTTAATTCCATATCCATCAGATCCATGGAGAGCCGGTCAATGGTATCAGAAATATATTTCTTGGCCATTTCCTTATTTCCTCCGCGGGAGAACCCTTCAATGGCCTGGATGGAATGCTGTATTTCGTGGACCAGTGCGGTTTTTGCTTCATCCGCCTGAAGGGAGCTGTCAATAACAATAGATCCGTCTTCAGCTACATACCCATACGCGCCGCGTGTTCTCTTGTCTTTTCCGGATTTGGTATCTTCCATCCTCACTGTTTTCTGTGCCAGTTCCGGGTAGGCTTCATAGAGGTCCGGGTTATCATAGATTTCTCCCAGAGTATGAGTTTTCCCGTCTTTCGGAAAATCAATCTTGTCCAGGTTGTCCGGAATTTCAAATCTCCACTTGTGGTCCGGACCTCTCATCCATCCGGTTTTTCCAAAAATTTCTTTAGAGGAAACCGCTTCCCTTTCCATAGATTCAGCCTTCAGCAGGCAACTTATCATGGCAGTATTTGCTCGTTCCCCGGCCATTTGGTTGTATGAGCCATTTACATTTCTGTAGAAGTTGATTCCCTGGGAAAGGGATCCGTCCGGATTAATAAACGGTTGCCCATGCGCATCCTTGACATTTCTTAATAAATCTCGTATAGTGATTTTGGAAGGCAGGCTGTCTGCGAGTATTCCCATTCGGTGGGAGGTTCGCGAGTCTGCCTTCTTATTTATAATTACATCGTATAGTTCCAGTTCCATTGGAGCTTTACCCAGGTTTGACTTGTCTTCTTCTGCCGTTATTCTAACGGCATACAGGTCATTTCCGACCTTAATTGGAACATAGAAATTGTGATACCTTGCGGTATTGCTTTTTTTATTTGACTTGAAGTTCGGTTGGCTTTCTACGAGTATCGAATTTCTAATTAAATCAGTGATATCTAAAATGGAACGATCGTGTCGTTCCTTTAGGTCTTTCATCCTAGGGTTATTCAGTACTCGGTATAAGCTTGAATCCGCAATGTGATTCTGCCGTTTTGCACTCTCTGGAACTTTTATAATTGCCTTGCCGTCATTCGTCCGTTGATTCATCTGATTATATAAATATTTTTTCACATAATCTCTTAAGCCTTTTTTGCTGATAGGCTCTGAAGGAATATATTTTGTAATATCTACAACGTTGAGTTCATAGTCGGGGTTAACATCTCTATTGGCTGGGCTGAAGAACCTTTCTCCTAAGGTTTCGCTGTTACCTTGTGCAATCTTCACGGCTGCCATTTTCAGCGGCACGCCATAATTTTTGTGGAAATTCTCTGCCATTTTGGACAGGATGAGTGCGGAGTCGCGGGCGGATTTTTTGACGGCGGCATTCCCCTGGGAGAGCGTTTCTACGGTGGGCGTGTACACCTGCTCGTAGGTTTCCGGTTCCAGAAGTGACTGGGCCACGATATCTTTATCATCAAATTTATCTACAATGTCCTTCACCCGTTCAAGGGATTCGACTCTTTTCTTGGCGGCTTCCATGGTTTCTTTCTCGTCCATGCCTTCGGTGTCGGCTTTATCAAGGTTGTAATAGACTTCGTCTTCCATCTTTTTGTGGGCGATATCGTAGAGTTCCCTGGCGTTCGGGGCGCAGCCGTAGGATTTGTAGAGAGCCTGGTACCACCCCGGGTTCTTGGAAATACGGATCATGGTGTCGCGGTCAAGGGATACCATGTCCACGCCTTTTTCGTTGGCGTTTTTATCTATCATAAAGGCCCTTCCGGCTTTCCATACATAGGAGGTTTTTAGATACTACAAGTATCGCCACTGCTTCGCCGGGACCCCATCTCAGACGGGGGATTATTATCTTATACATTTACTCTTCAAGACAAAATTTTGGAGGTGGGTTGTAAAAATGAGGGGCTTATGCAATATAAATTTATGGAGGAGGAAATCAGGATGTTCCATGGAAGGATTCTTTTCCCGTCTGTTATGTATATCGCGAATATTCCGGCCGGAATGTCGATGGCAGACAGGAAACCATGAATCTCTGTATACAGATTCCTGATTCCCCTCCCTGATTTCCCGGGGCCCAGGGAAGTCGGAACGAATTCTGCAGATTCGTAAAAAGCATGACCACCAAACAAAAACACGGATACCATCCCTTGCAGCATAAGCCCGCATTTCCGGACGACGGGGACGCGCTGATTCAATCGTTATCAAATTTCATTCTTGGATTTTAGTTCAATGCAAGGAATCAGTCGACGCGAATAGCAGGCTATTTAAGGAGACTGATGACGAAGCATTGGACAAAAATCCATATGAAATTTGATTCTGCGAATGAATCAGCGCTTCCCGGGTTCAAGGCGGCTGCAGGACTTTCCTGTATGCTCAGCGTTGGCGCCTGATTTCGAGAGGCCCGCAATACTGTCTGGCACAGATTGGTACCGTGTTTTTGTGCTGTCCTGCTTTCGGAATCTTTCCATGCAAAAAGCTGTGAATCATGATTCTTATGAAATCAATGATTCACAGCTTTTTTGATATAGAGCGGTATAGCTTATTTATAGCTTATTTCTTTGTGAAGGCGTAGAGTTTTTCTGTGACTCTCTTGACTTCTGCATCCATTTTTTCTGTATCAATGGTGAGGAGTTCTTTGTGTTCCATTACCGGTTTGCCGTTGATAATGACGGTGTCCGCGTCCATGGAGTTGCCTGCATAAACGGCAAGGGATACGCTGTCGAATCTGGGTTTCCAGTGGAAGCCGCTTCTGTCTACCAGGATGATATCAGCCAGGTATCCTTCTTTCAGTTCACCCAGGTTGTCGTAGCCAAGACATTTGGCACCGTCTCTGGTGGCCATGTCCACCGCTTCTTTGGCAGTGATGGCGAAGGGGTCGTAATTGGCTGCCTTGTGGATGAGGGCGGTGAGGCGCATTTCGGCGAACATATCCAGTTTGTTGTTGGAGGAAGCGCCGTCGGTGCCTATGCCTACGGTAATGCCGGCTTTCCTCATTTTGGGAACCGGAGCGATGCCGCTGGCCAGTTTGAGGTTGGAGGCGGGGTTATGGGCCACGGCGACATGTTTTTCTTTCATGATGCGAATATCATCGTCTGTCACATGAACGCAGTGGGCGGCCAGGGTGGGTCTTTCGAAGAGGCCCAGGGAGTCCATAAGGGCAATGGGTGTCATGTGGTATTCTTTTTCACAGTTTTCCACTTCCCCCTTTGTTTCGGAAAGGTGGATGTGAATGGGCATGTCGTATTTTTCTGCCACGTCCCGTACTTTTTTGATGTAGTCCGGAGGGCAGGTGTAGGGTGCATGGGGTCCCATCATAACTTTGAAACGGCCATCCCCTGCCCCGTTCCAGTTCTTATAGAGTTCTACGTTTTCATCGATGCCCTTCTGGCCATTGGGGCCGATGCCCGCAAGGCCTCTGGCCAGGTTGCCGCGGATGCCGGCTTTGTCGGCGGCCTTGGCGCAGGCGTCCATGTACATGTACATGTCACAGAAGGATGTGGTGCCGCCGCGGATCATTTCCGCAAAGGCAAGGGTGCTGCCCCAGTAGACGATGTCATCATCCAGATGATCTTCAGCCGGCCAGATTTTATTCTGCAGCCAGTCCATGAGGGCCATATCATCAGCATAGCTTCTGAAGAGGGTCATAGCCACATGGGTATGGGTATTCACAAGGCCCGGCATGGCCAGCATGTCATGGCCTTCGATGATTTCATCGTAGTCTTCTCCCTTAGGATGCTCAGGAAATTCCTTGATATATTTGTCTTCAATGGCTATATTCTTATGTTCGGTGACTTTCCCGTCCTGCATAAGACCGATGTTTTTAATCAGGATTTTCATAGGTGCCTCCTTTAGTCAAGTCCCAGGTATTTTCTCTGGGCTTCGGTCAGGGTATCAATCTTATATCCCATGGAAGCCAGTTTGATGGAGGCAATTTTTGTATCCAGTTCATGGGGCAGTGTGTATACTTTTGCTTCCATCTCTTTACCGTGCTGCAGGAGGTAGCGGGCAGCCAGTGTCTGCATGGCAAAGGAAAGGTCCATGATTTCTGCCGGATGTCCGTCACCGGCAGCCAGATTTACCAGGCGGCCTTCGGCCATGAGGAATACGGTTTTGCCATTAGGAAGGACATATCCTTCGATGTTTTTGCGGGCTTCAAATTTCTTCGTGCAGATCCTTTCCAGGTCTTTGCGGCTGACTTCGCAGTCAAAATGACCGGCATTGGCGCAGATGGCACCGTCTTTCATTTTCATGAAATGACGTTCTGTGATAATGTCGATATCGCCGGTGACGGTGAGGAAATAATCACCGTACTTGGCGGCTTCATCCATGGGCATCACTTCAAATCCGTCCATAACGGCTTCAATGGCTTTGATGGGATCCACTTCAGTAACGATGACATGGGCACCCAGTCCTTTGGCGCGCATGGAAACACCTTTGCCGCACCAGCCGTATCCTGCTACCACCACCGTTTTACCGGTGACAGTGAGGTTGGTGCTTCTGATAATGCCATCCCAGGCGGACTGGCCGGTGCCGTAACGGTTATCAAAAAGATACTTGCAGTAGGAATCATTTACCGCAATCATGGGGAACTGAAGCTCTTTGTTCTTTTCCAAAATCTTGAGGCGGTATACGCCAGTGGTTGTTTCTTCGGAGCCGCCGATGAGGTTCTTCCTTGCATCCACTCTTGTGGTATGGAGCAGGTGTACCAGGTCTCCCCCATCGTCAATAATAATATCGGGCATATGGTCCAGGGCTTTGTTAAGGAACATAGTATATTCATCATCACTGCAGCCATGCCATGCGTAAACGGTTACTCCGTTTTTCACAAGGGCTGCTGCAATGGGGTCCTGGGTGGAGAGCGGATTGCTGCCGGTGCAGATGACATTGGCACCGGATGCTTTCAGGGTCAGGGCCAGATAGGCTGTTTTAGCCTCCAGATGGATGGACATAACAATGGTTTTGCCTTTAAATACCTGGTCTTTAATAAATTCTTTACGAAGGGCATTGAGAGCAGGCATGAATTTTGCTACCCAGCGAATACGCTGTTCTCCATTATCAGCCAGGGAAATGTCACGAATCATAGATTCACTCATTAGTGTAAGCTCCTTTCATATTCTTTTATTGCCACATCATAGGGAGGAGTAAGAACTCCTTTCTCCGTTATGATACCGGTAATCAGTGAATGAGGTGCCACATCAAAAGCGGGATTAAACACGGGAATATCTTTTGGTGCGGTATAAACGCCTTTGATCTGCCTTACTTCTTCCGGATTTCTTTCTTCTATGCGGATTTCATCTCCGCTGGAAATGGAGAAGTCAAAGGTAGAAAAGGGGGCGGTAATATAAAAAGGGATATGGTGATAGGCACAGAGAACAGCGAGGCTGTAGGTTCCCACCTTGTTGGCAGCGTCTCCATTGGCTGCAATGCGGTCAGCCCCTACAATGACGGCATCAATGTGCTTTTCTTTCATCACCCACCCGGCCATATTGTCGGAAATTAGACTGCAGGGAATATGATTCACCATAAGTTCCGTGCCCGTGAGGCGGGCGCCCTGCAGAAGAGGCCTTGTTTCATCGGCATAGACTCTTTCAATCTGACCTCTTTCATAGAGGCGGTAGATAACGCCGAAAGCTGTCCCTATGCCTGCAGTAGCCAGGGCACCTGTATTGCAGTGGGTCAGGATGCGTAGATTTTTCCTTCCCTTAAAAAGATCGGCACCGTGATCAGCCATGCGGCTGCAGAGGTTTTTATCTTCCTCTTCGATGGCCCTGGCCCTTGTTGTCAGACCTTCCAGCTTATTTTCGTTAGGAAGGCTTTCCCAGGTGCGAATCATTTCATGAACCGCCCAGGAGAGGTTCACCGCAGTGGGGCGAGAGGAAATCAGTTCTCGTCCGGCGGACAGGAAAGCTTTCTTCTGCTGCTCTTTTGGCACTGTCTTTTCAATTTCCTGATAAGCCAGAACCATGGCATAAGCAGCGGCCACACCGATGGCAGGGGCGCCGCGAACGGAGAGACGGAAAATGGCCTTCCCCACTTCCCTGTAATCGGTACAGCGGATATAGGAGAGCTTATCCGGCAGCCCGGTCTGGTCAAGAAGGACCAGCGCTCCCCTCTCCCACTTCAGGGATACAAGTGGCTCGCTCATAACAGATGAAATCCTCCAAAGTCTTTGGCCGCATGGTGGCAGCTGCATTCCGTATCCGGATTGTAAGTTTTAGAAAGGACGGTAATGATTTTCTTAAAGCTTTCCAGGTTATGGTTCATGCAGTCCACCACTTCCTTGTGGGAAAGGGGCTCTTTGGAAATACCGGCGGCAAAGTTGGTGACCATGGAAATGGTGGAGTAGCAGATTTCTGCTTCCCTGGCCAGTACACATTCCGGAAGGTTGGTCATCCCTACTACATCAGCCCCCCACTGGCGGTACGCTTTGATTTCGGCCGGTGTTTCGAAACGGGGCCCTTCAGTACAGATGTAGGTACCATGGGGATGGAGGGTAATATGTTCCTGCTCTGCGGCCTTGATAATAGCCTCCCGCAGGGTTTCACAGTAGGGATGGGTCATGTCCAGATGAGCAACGCCATAATGCTCTCCGTCATAGAATGTGCCTTCCCTGGACTTGGTCATATCGATGAACTGGTCCACAAGAACCAGCTCTCCGGCCTTATAGTCAGGATTCAGAGATCCTACGGCAGTAGTTGATACCACTGCCTTGACATCCAGCATTTTCAACGCATAGATATTGGCACGGTAATTGATCTTATGCGGCGGGATGGTGTGATGCACACCGTGGCGGGCCAGGAAAATGATTTCCTTATCCCCGAATTTCCCGGATTCATAGCTTGCTTTCCCATAGGGTGTTTCAATGACTTCGGAATGAAGATCTGTCAGGATACCGGGGTCATATACGCCGGTACCGCCGATAAAAGCCAGTTTACTCATTGTACATTTCCTCCCTTTTCGTTAAACCATTTTATCAAAGTTTCTCGGGAAATTTCATATTTCTTCCCGCAGTAATGGCATGCAATTTCTATGTGGTCATCGTCCAGCAGTCCCTGCTGTTCTGCTAAAGGCAGGCCCTGAAGAGAATGTTTGATGCGATCTTCTCCGCAGGTGCAGCGGAATGAAACGGGTGCCGTGCCAAGAAGGACATAGTTTTCTTTATGAAGAAGTGTGGACAGAGCATCCTCTTTCCCTGATTCGTCAAAGAGATTCCATTTCCTGTCTCTGGCAAACAGTTCTCCGAACAGTTTTTTATCACCTTCCGGCATGAGCTGGGCGATGAAACCGGCCACACGGATGATTTTTCCCTTTTCATCCAGCAGCGCTTCGATTTCCACATGGGATAAGGTCTGGTCTGAAGAATTGATATAATCGGACACGCAGGCAGCTGTATCGCCGTCAGGAAGGTCCACGGCTGAAACATAGGGCATTTTCAGGAGAGAATACCGGGTAACAAAGAGTTTACCCCTCCGGCTTACCCATTCCGCTTCTTTATCGGGAGTATAGAAAACGGAACCGTCATCGGGATGTTCAATAAATCCGCGGACATATCTGCCTTCATAGGCATCGGCATGAATGGTGCCAAGAGGAGAATTTGTCACCCACTTTAATGAAACGCCTTCATGGTTTTTGAAATCCATGGCCAGAATGGCGCTGGCATTCAGCACTTTACCTAAAATCACTGCAGAAAGGGAAGAAAGATGATGAATTTCCTGGGCTTCCCGGGCGGCATCTGTAATATCGGCTACGGTTATACGGATGCCGTCGGTACTCAGGTAGTGGTCAATCTGATTCATTACGCTCATACATGTGACTCCTGTTAAAACATAAATAAATTACTCTATTATTGTAACACTTTAAAGCCTTTGGCGCTTGACAATCTTTAAGAAACACTGAAACTTTCCCACTAAAAAAGCGGCAGGACCGCCGCTTTTTAATTATACTTTCAATGCGCTGACAGCTTCTCTCCTGTTCTTCTTACCAAAAACGGAAGAACCGGCTACCAGAATATCTGCACCTGCCTCTTTCAGAAGAGGTGCATTATCCTTATTCACACCGCCGTCCACTTCGATAGAAATGGACAGCCCCTTATCCTTTATCATAGCGGAGAGAGCTGCAATCTTATCCAACGAATAGGGAATAAACTTCTGCCCGCCGAATCCCGGGTTAACGGACATAATGAGAACGAAATCAAGAAGCGGGAGTACCTGGTCTATGGTGGTTAAAGAGGTACCCGGATTCAGGGCGATACCTGCCTTGATGCCTCTGTCCTTAATATTATGAATCATACGGTCAAGATGGGGCACAGCTTCCACGTGGAAAGAAATCATGTGGGTATGGCAGGCTTCCAATCCATCCAGATAGGCTTCAGGGTGGTATGTCATGAGATGGACGTCAAAGGGCAGGTGGGTGCGCCTCCGCAGAGACTGAATTACCGGTACACCAAAGGAAAGATTGGGAACAAAATGACCGTCCATCACATCCAGATGGACCAGGTCGGCACCGCCTTCTTCAATATCCTTCAGCTCAAAGGCTAGATTGGAAAAATCAGCAGCCAGCACAGATGGAGCAATTTTCATCATTTACCTCCTGAAACCATTTTTCAATTCATCCAGCAGATGGATATAGGAATCGTATCGGGCCTGCTGGATATGCCCTTCTTCCACTGCCTTTCTTACGGCGCAGTCCGGTTCTTTATGATGCATGCAGTTGTTGAAACGGCATGAGGTCAGATAAGGCCGAAAATCGCGGAAAAGGCAGGCAAGATCCCCCGGTTCTATGGAAATAAGATCCAGATAGGTATAGCCCGGCGTATCCATAAGAAAGGTATGGTTTTTCCATTCAATCAGTTCTGCATGGCGGGTCGTATTTTTCCCCCGCCCCGTATGACGGCTTACTTCACCGGAAAGGAAATGGGATTTCCCCAAAATGCGGTTCAGCAGGCTTGATTTTCCTACACCGGAAGGGCCGGAAAATGCAATCACCGGTCCTTGCAGGGCGCTAAGCAGTTCTTCATATCCTTCATCATAAAGAAGGGAAAGGGCAAAGGCAGCATATCCTGCTTTTTGGTAATAATCCACTGCCTTTTGAGCCCCCTCTTCATCCAGATCCGCCTTGTTAATCACAAGAAGTGGTTCAATCCCTGCTGCTTCCGCCAGTACCACCATCTTATCCAGAAGGAAAAGATTCAGATCGGGAGTCCGGATGGCAGACACAAGAACAAGCTGGTCAATATTGGCTGACGGAGGCCGGTGAAGTTCGTTTCTACGGGGATACACATGGGTAATAACAGCTTCGCTGCCCTTCCCTGTTTCAAAGTCCACATAGTCCCCTACCAGGATATCGGTCTTCCTTTTCAATCTGCCCCGGGAACGGCAGAGGGAAAGACTGCCTTCCTCACCGTATATGGTAAAGTATCCATTCTGGTTCTTTAGAATCATTCCCTTCATGGTTACAGCTCCCGATCCTGTACCACGGAACCGTCGATAACTACCTGTACATGGACACTGCCGGTGCCGGAAACATCTTTGCTTACCGTGCTTCCCGGCGCTGCTTTGCCGCTGTAGGCTGTATGCTTTCCATTGTCGTCGGTAACATAGATTTCTACCTGCCGTGCATTACCTCCCTTAGGAATGGAGATATTCACAGTGCCGGTCTTTGTCTGGGCCTGAGCTTTCTTCTTGCCGATGGTGAGATTGACTACATTGGAGGATGTAGATTCTCCGCCTGCCGGGTCCTGGGAAATGATGACAGCGCTGCTGTCGTCAGTGGAGGTACCGTCAGATGCACTGATGGTGCCTACGGACAGTTTCATGGAAAGGAGAGTATTTCTGGCATCAGCAAGGGTCATGCCTACCACATTGGGCACGTGAACCTTCTGCTTCATGTTGATGACGATATTGACCCTCGTACCCTTGGTGGCCTTTGCTCCCGATTCAGGGCTCTGAGAGATAATCACGTCAGACGGTTTATCGGGATCATTTCCGTTTTCCACGGCTCCCAGGGTGAGGCCCATCTTGTCCAGTCTTTCCTTGGCCTGTTCCAGGGTCAGCCCCTTCAGGTCAGGAATGAGCATGGCGGAACCGCCCTTGCTGACGGTCAAATGGATGATACGCCTTGCTTTTACATTGGTTCCGGCGGCAGGTGTCTGGGAAATGACCTCTCCTGCCGGTACATCGTCGCTGGCGATTTCATCCACCGACACTTTTAAATCCAATTTCTTTAATGTGGTTTCCGCAACTTCCACCGGTTTTCCTACCACATTAGGCACAGTAATATTTTCGCTGCTCCAGAAATTGCCGAAGCTGAAGAAGGCCCAGGCAAAACAGAGGACAAAAAGAACGGCCATACCGATCCATATATATTTCTGGGGCAGATTGGTAATAAGCCTTGTAAGTTTTGATTCTTTCTGTATCCTATGGCTGCGAACCGCCTTCTGGGGGATAGGTCTGGTCATGGCGGTAAAGTCATGGGATGCAGGCTTGTAAATGGTGGTAGTAAATCCCTGGGCAATTTTCAGTTCCGAAATAAAATCGGATACCGTATCATATCGTTTGTCCGGGTCTTTCTGCAGGGCAGTCAAAAGACATTCTTCCAGCATGGGAGAAATGGCGGGATTGTACTTGGTGGGACGGGGAATATCTCCCTGCATATGCTGCAGGGCAATGCTGACTGCTGTCTCTCCTTCGAAGGGAAGATGGTGTGTCAGCATTTCATAGAGCACGATGCCGAGGGAATAAATATCCGTTTTGGCTGTGATTTTGTCCCCTGCCGCCTGTTCCGGGGAAAGATAATGAACGGAACCAAGAATAGATTCTTTGTCGATCACGGTGGACGAATTAATGGCTCTGGCAATTCCGAAATCGGTTACCTTTACTTTACCATTTCTTGTAAGAAGTACATTGTGGGGTTTGATGTCGCAGTGAATAATGCCATTGGCATGGGCTTCTTCCAGGGCATAGCCGATTTCAATGGCAATGCGGACAGCCGTGTCAATGGGAATATTCGGGTGATTCTGGATATACTGCTTCAGGGTCTCCCCTTCCACATATTCCATGACGATATAGTGGACATCGCCGTCGCAGCCCACATCGTAGATACCCACAATATTTGGATGGGACAGTTTGCCCGCCGACTGGGCTTCGTGGCGGAAGCGGACAATGAAATCGTTGTCCTCCGCAAAACTGCTGTGCAGAATTTTGACTGCCACAATCCTGTCAAGAAGGATATCCTTGGCCTTATACACATCGGCCATTCCGCCTGAACCGATTTTTTCCATCAGTTCATAACGATCATCTAGAATCTTACCAGTCATATTTCACTCCACTCAGTTCCAATACTGAATCAATATAAAAGAAGCATTGTCCTTCGCTCCCGCTTCATAGACTTTGTCCATGATATGGCGGCCCAGTTCTTTCAGGTCTTCTTTCGTCTTTCTGGGACTGGAAGCAATGAGACTTTCCAAATCACGGTCCTCCACCATTCCCGATACACCGTCACTGCAGAGAAGGAGGAAGGTACCGTCTTTCAGGTCAAATGATCCTGTATCTACTTCAAGAATTTTACCGATTCCCACAGCCCTTGTAATCTCATTTTTTCTGGGATGGACTCTCATTTCTTCCCGAGAGAGCTTTCCTTCATTCACCAATTCCATAACAAAGGAATGGTCTGTGGTAATCTGCTCCAGCCTGCCATCCAGGAAACGGTAAAGACGGCTGTCTCCTACATGAGCCCAAAGAACCCTGCCATCTGAAAGAGCAGCCGCAGCCAGGGTGGTGCCCATAGATTTCCATTCCGGATGGTCTTTTTTCTCATTTAGAATGGCCCGGTTGGCAGCATAAAATGCTTCCTTCAGACTTTCCTCTGAAAAAGCAGGCTCCAGGGAGGTGCTGAAAAAATGACCCACACTCTGTACAGCCAGCGCGCCGGCAATCTGGCCTCCGTCATAGCCCCCCATTCCGTCAGCAAGGATGTACAGATTTTCCACTGACAGATTGATGGCGTCTTCGTTTGCCTTTCTCACAAGGCCTCTTTCCGATTCTCCGTAAGTTAGTATCATCTAAGTCTTTTCCTATCAAGAAGCAACCTCAGCCCGAAAATGGAAATACGGGCATGATAAACCGTAACTTATCCAATTAATTTAATACTAACATCATCGGCGGGGATAGTCAATTTTCTCATCCCTTAAGAAGCCTGTTTTTGAGGAAAAAGTGGGAATCATCCCCTTAAAAAGAAGACAATTTCCAGACTGTGCCCCAAAAATGAAGAAAAATGATAAAAAAAGAAAAATCGAAGGAGAATTACCGGTCGGAAAGATAGCGGCGTTTCAGCTGCCCGCAGGCGGCCTGGATTTCATCGCCCATCTGCCTTCTGACAGTAACGCTTTTCCCGTGTTTCTCCAATACAGCCACAAAATGGCGGATTTCATCCATGTCTGGCGGATAGAGCTTGATGTGTTCCGTGCCATTGATAGGAATCAGATTGAAGTGGCAGTTCATCTTCCCTGTGAGGCGGCAGAGCTCTTCTGCATTTTCAGGGGAAGCATTGATGTCTTTGATAAGGATATATTCAAAGGTAACCCTTCTGCCGGTGGTCTTGAAATAATAACGGGAGGCCTTCACTACATCTTCGATTTTAATATTACGGCTTACCGGAAGAATCCGGTTGCGGATTTCATCATTAGGAGCATGTAGGGAGATGGCCAGGGTGATGGGCAGATGTTCGTCGGCCAGACGGTAAATCTGGGGAACAATGCCGCAGGTGGAAAGGGTAATATTTCGCAGGCTGATATTCAAAAGCCCGCTGTCGCCGGCAAGGCGGATGAAGCGAAGCACTTCCTCATAGTTGGTAAGGGGTTCGCCGGAACCCATGAGTACGATAGAATGGATAGGCGCATCCAGTTTCTCTTTAAATGCATAGACCTGGGCCAGCATTTCGGAAGCTGTCAGATTTCTTTCCAGCCCTTTTCGGGTAGATGCGCAGAAGATACAGCCCATGGCACAGCCAACCTGGGTGGAAACGCAGATGGAATTGCCATACACATGATGCATACATACTGTTTCGATGAGGGAACCGTCGGAAAGCTTCAGGAGTATCTTCGTGGTGTCTCCGTCATTGGATGTAAGGGAGCTCATGATTTCCGGCTTATAAAGCACTGCTTTTTCTTTGAGCATATCACGCATGGCGCCGGGAAGCTGTTTCATTTCGGTAAAATCATAGATATAGCGGCGATACAGGTAATCCTGCAGCTGCTTGGCCCGAAATTTGGGAAATCCCATGGACACCACCCATTCTTCCATTTCAGGAAGGGTGTGTCCCCAGATATTAAAAGGCATATTGACTCCTTCTCAAAAAATTGACTGCTTCTGCAGTCTGGCAATGAAGAAGCCATCACTTTGGAGTTCGCAGGGCAGGATGGTCATCATTCCCTCTTTGGATGTCTTTCCTTCATATAAGGTAAAATCAACAGGTTTGAACTCCGGATGGCATGCAAGAAAACGGCAAACCATGTTCTCATTTTCCGCCGGATTCAGGGTACAGGTGCTGTACACCAATATGCCTCCCTCCTTCACGTAGGAAGCAGCACAGGACAGAAGCCTTTCCTGCAGAGGTGGAAAGGCGTTCAAATCCTCTTCCTTTCTGTGCCAGCGGATTTCAGGCTTATGGGATAGGACACCGAGTCCGGAGCAGGGCGCATCCAGAAGGACTTTATCATAATTCCCGTAGAGGGCAGGAAATGGTTTGGAAGAATCCCGGGCTCCTGCATGGATGATGGAAATTCCAAGTTTCTTTGCATTGTTTTTTATGAGAGAAATCTTATGGGGATACAGGTCCCAGGCATCAATAGAGCCTCGATTCTTCATGATTTCCGCCATCTGTGTGGTCTTACTGCCGGGCGCAGCGCACATATCAAGTACTTTTTCCCCCGCATTCGGAGAAAGCACCCTGGCAGGAATCATGGAGGAAAGGGACTGCACATAGGCGAGGCCTTCCTTTGCCAATGGCCAGAAATCATGGGCGCCTTCCGTGATGACAAGGGCGTGGTCATCCCAGGGGACAGTCTCTCCCCTGATGCCCTTCTCCCCCATCTTTTGAAGGAGTTCAGCTGCAGTTGTCTTTAATGTGTTTACACGAACCGCCAGTTTCGGCGTTTCATTGAAGGCTTCTAAAATGGAAACCGCCTCATCTTTATAATAAGTCTGCCACCATTTTATAAGCCATTCCGGTTCGTTCCAGTAAAGGGAATCATAGAGAACGGGATTTTCTTCCCTTGGAAACAGTGACAATTCGTCTTTCCGGCGGATATAGCCCCGAAGAATGGCATTGATGAAGCCCACATTTCCTTTATGAGTGATTTTCTTGGCTATTTTTACCGATTCATTGACGGCGGCGGAAGCAGGAATCCTTGACAGGTAAATCAGCTGGTAGAGCCCCAGACAGAGAAGGATCCTGACGGAGGGATGGATTTTCTTCAGGGAATAGGTGCTGAGGCGGGAAATCACCCAGAGGAGATAGTTGTATTTCCGAAGTACTCCATACACCAGTTCTGTCAGGAGCCGGCTTTCCGGGCCGCTTAAAGGATATTCCTTAAGCACATGCTGGAGAGCAAGGTTGGCGTAGGCCTTTTTCTCAAGGATTTCATATAAAGTTTGATAGGCAAGCTTCCTGGCGGAAGGGAGGGGCTTAGCGGTCGAATTCATCATTCACTTTCACCTGGTATCCATGAATAAAGTCGGAAGCATGCATCCTTTTATGGTTTTCCGGCTGGATTTCAGAAATGACAAGGGCTCCTTTGCCGCAGGCCACATGAATTTTTTCTCCCTCAAGGGAAATAATGGTGCCCGGAGCTGCTGTATGGGACGCATCTTCCGGGAAAGCTTCATGGATTTTTACTCTTTTCCCTCGGTAGAAGGAAAAGGTTCCGGGATTGGGGTTCATGCCGCGGATAAGGCAGTCAAGCTTTTCCGCTGGAAGGTTCCAGTCTAAATGGCCCATGTCTTTAGTAATCTTCTCGGCATAGGTGGCTTCTTCATGGTTCTGTGGAACGGAATGGGAAAGTTTTTCGGGAAGCTCATCCAGTACTGAAATCAGTTCTTCTGCTCCCAGACGGCCCAGCGCATCAAAGAGCTCTCCGGCATTCATATGAGGCGGAATGTCCATCTTACGGACAGAAACAATATTGCCTGTATCCATGCCTTCATCCAGCTGCATAATGGTAACGCCGGTCTCCTTTTCTCCATCTATAATAACCCGCTGGATAGGGGCGGCTCCCCTGTACTTGGGGAGAAGGGAAGCATGCACGTTAATGGCACCGTAGGTGGGGATATCGAGAACTGCCTTGGGAAGGATCTTGCCGTAGGCAATGACCACCAGAAGGTCCGGCTTCAGTTCCCTCAATTTTTCCTGCTCTTCCGCCTTTTTGAGGCTGTCCGGCTGGAAAACGGGAATGTTATGGGAAAGAGCAAAGGATTTCACCGGAGAATAGTTGATTTTTCTGCCCCTTCCGTTGATTTTATCAGGCTGGCAGTAAACGGCAATGGGCTTATAGCCCTTTGCATCCATAGCTTCCAAAGCCGGCACGCCGAAATCCGGGGTGCCCATGAATACGATACGATAGGAATCACTCATTGGTTTTCGGTCCTTTATGAAGAGAAATCGCTTTTTCGATGAAAAGAATGCCGTTCAGATGGTCTGTTTCGTGCTGAATGCAGCGGGCCAGAAGGCCGGAAGCTTTTTTCATTTTCTTCCTGCCATGAATATCCTGGTAGCGGACGATGACATTGGCATAGCGGGTCACTTCCCCGAAGAATTCGGGGACCGACAGGCACCCTTCCGTGTCAGTGTCCATTTCATCACCATCCGGTTTCCATTCCGGGTTGATATAGGCTTCAAAGCCTGATACCCCATCATCTGCTACGAAAATACGCTTGGAAACGGCAATCTGAGGGGCTGCAAGGCCTACTCCGTTTGCTTCATACAGTGTTTTTTTCATATCGTTCACAAGGAACTTCAAACTTTTATCAAAGGTTTCAACCGGCTGTGCTTTCATTTTTAAAATAGGGTTTCCGGCGGTAATAATAGTACTCAAAACTTTTCCTTCTTTCTATGTAATACATAAATCAAGGTGCTGTTCCCAGGGGAAACGCACTGCTTTCTTTATAATGGATCTACATCTATAATTATATCATTTTCCTGAAATAGAGGCGCTCCCCGCATGGCACTTTTTAGGGAAGTAAGATTCTTCCCTTTGATCAGGATAGAAACGTAGTACAGGTTACGAACCCGCTTGATGGGTTCGCTGAAGGGAGGTGTGGACCGGACTTCACCGGATAGCTGGGGAATGACCTGCCTCAGCCATCGGTCAATCCGTCCTGCCTGGTCCTGCGCCTTTTTTTCATCTTCGTTGAAACAGGTGATTTTCATAAGTCTTGTGAAAGGAGGAAACTGGAGCATGCGGCGATATGCGATTTCCTTCTGATAGAAGCTTTCGTAATCCTGCCGGGCAACACACTGAATCACGTAATGGGAAGGATTATAGGTCTGCAGGATCACTTCCCCCTGTTTTCTGCTCCGCCCTGCCCTTCCGGCGCACTGGGTAATGAGGTTGAAGGTCTGCTCCGCTGCCAGATAGGAAGGGATGTTCAGGATGCTGTCGGCGGACAGAATCCCTACGGTCTGAACGCCGGGAATATCATGCCCCTTGGCCACCATCTGGGTGCCGAAAAGGATATCAAATTTCCCCTTTCTGAAGTTATCCAGAATGTCTTTGGCACTGTTTTTCTTTCTTGTGCTGTCAAGGTCAAAGCGCTGTATCCTTGCTTCCGGCAGGAAATGGTGCAGTTCCTCTTCAATCCGTTCCGTTCCTGCACCCAGAAAAAGGATGCGGCGGCTGTGGCATTGGGGACATTCCCGGGGAATGGGATGCACCGTTTCGCAGTAATGGCACTGAAGTCGGTTTGTTTCCTTATGGTAGACAAGAGAAACATCACAGTTGGGGCATTTGAATACATGGCCGCAGGAGGAACACATAAGGGTGGTGGCAAAGCCACGGCGGTTCAAAAGGAGAATGGCTTTATTCTTATCCTCTATGGTTTTATGAAGAAGGGATACCAGGGGCGCGGAAATGAGACCGCTGTCGTCAATAGGCGGCGTTTCTTTCAAATCGCACACATGAATCTGGGGAAGAGGTGTTTTAAAAACCCGTTCATTCATGGTGATAAGTCTGATTTTCTTTTCCTTTGCCGCATAATAGGTAGCAATGGAAGGCGTGGCTGCCCCAAGAACAATGGGACAGTGATAAATCACCGCCATCACCTTGGCTGCATCCCTGCCGTTATACCGGGGTGTTTCCCCCTGCTTATAGGACGTATCGTATTCCTCATCTACCACAATGAGTTTCAGATTCTTGAAGGGCATGAAAATGGCGGATCGGGAACCGATGACAATAGGGCTTTCTCCCCTCATAATACGCATACGGTTGTTATAGCGCTCGCCTTTGCTGAGGCCGCTGTGCATAAAGACTACCTTGTCACCGAAAATAGAGGCGAAGTAGGATGTCATCTGGTGGGTCAGCGCAATTTCCGGCACAAGGATCAGGGCAGATCCTCCCTTCTCCAGGGCATGTCTGGCGGCGCGGAGATAAACTTCTGTTTTGCCGCTTCCCGTAACTCCTTTCAGAAGGAATCCTTCATAATTGCTTCGGTCAATGGAAGAACATATGGTATCCACGGCTTTCTGCTGCTCTTCCGTCAGCGTCTTTTCACCCTTTTCCCCCTCATCGGAAATAAGGGAGTAAGTGTCCTTCCTGCGATACACAGGATGACCATAACCGTTAAGCTGGAATGCATGGATAAGGGTGGTGGAGAATCCTTCCCCTTTCAGTGCGTCTGCAGAAGCAGAGCCATGAATCTTCAGATAATCGGCTAATGCTGCCTGTTTTTTGCTTCGGCGCCGCTCTTCATCGGTCATATCTCTGTCCGGGATAATCCACTTTTCCAAAGGCGCCTTGTGAGCGGCATCCACCGTTTCCTTCTTTATGAGATAGCCCTTTTTCACATAGTCCAAAAGGGAGTCTCCAAAGAGAAGGCCGGCGGGCTTTTCATCGATGGCTTCTACAGAACGGTCTACCAGACCGGCAATATCAGAGGAATCCTCTTCTATTTTTGCCCAGTCAAGCACATAGGCAATACGGGTGCGGACAGCTTTTTTATCTATATAAAAGAGACGAAGAGCATCAATGAGGGTGCACATATAGTAGGAAGAAATCCAAAGGGCTGTCTGAATCATTTCATCCGTAAACCAGGGAAATGAATCTACCAGTGATTCGATGGGGAGGATTTTATAGGGAAGCTTTGACGTATCTTCCTCATGAACGGAAAGGATAATCCCTTCTTCCTTCCTCCTGGCAAAGTTGACTACACAGCGAAAGCCGGGGCCCGCTTCCATCCCCGCGGGGATGCGGTATGAAAAGGTACGGTTCAGATGCTTGGAGGGTCTGTTGATTAAAACTTCTGCTATGGATTCCGTCATAATGCTCCTCCCAATAAAAATGGACAGCCCGAAGGCTATCCATTATTTTATCATATTTCCTGCTGTTTAAGAAATGAAGGAAATTTTCAGAGTCCTGCTTCTTTCTTGAGCACTTCCGCTTTGTCCGTATGTTCCCAGGGCAGGTCAATGTCTGTTCTGCCGAAATGACCATAGGCAGCGGTCTGTTTGTAAATCGGGCGGCGGAGGTTCAGCATGTCAATGATGCCTGCCGGACGGAGTTCGAAGTTTCTGCGAATCAGGTCTACAATCTTTTCATCATCGATTTTGCCGGTGCCGAAGGTGTCTACGAAAATGGAAACCGGTTCAGCCACACCGATGGCATAGGCCAGTTCAATTTCGCATTTGTCTGCAATGCCGGCAGCAACGATATTCTTTGCTACGTAACGGGCAGCATAGGCAGCAGAACGGTCTACCTTTGTGGGATCCTTGCCGGAGAAGCAGCCGCCGCCGTGACGGGCCATGCCGCCGTAGGTATCGACGATAATCTTACGGCCGGTCAGGCCTGCATCGCCCTGCGGACCGCCGATAACGAAACGGCCGGTGGGGTTGATGAGATACTTTGTATTTTCATCCAGGAATTTGGCCGGGATAGTCGCTTTGATAACCTTGTTGATCATGTCTTCTTCAATCTGTTCATGGGTTACATCAGGATTGTGCTGGGCAGAAATAACCACTGTATCCACGCGGACCGGCTTTCCGTCATCATATTCTACGGTAACCTGGGTCTTTCCGTCAGGACGAAGGTAAGGAACTTCCCTGTTTTTTCTTACCTCAGCCAGACGGCGTGCCAGACGGTGCGCCAATGCGATAGGCATGGGCAGGTATTCCGGTGTTTCATTGGATGCATAACCGAACATCATGCCCTGGTCGCCGGCACCGATATCATATTTGTCGGCCTTCTTTTCCTTGGCTTCCAGAGACTGGTTGACGCCCATGGCAATATCGGGAGACTGTTCATCAATGGCCACATTGATGCCTACGCTTTCACCGTCAAACCCATAGCGGGCATCGGTGTAGCCGATGTCATTAATCGTTTTGCGGATGACCTGGGGAATGGGCACATAGGCACTGGTAGTGATTTCACCGAAAACATGCACCTGACCGGTGGTTACAATGGTTTCGCAGGCAACGCGGCCATTGGGGTCCTGTTCCAGGATGGCATCAAGAATGGCATCGGAAATCTGGTCGGCAATTTTATCAGGATGACCTTCTGTTACGGATTCCGATGTAAATAATACTTTCTTAGACATATAAATCCTCCTCACTTGGAAATGTTGGAATGTAAAACAAAAAAATAGCTCTCCGCAGGGAGAGCCTATCCTCTCATCTGCCAGCATAATGCTGATGGAATTAGCACCGGTTCCTTTTCGGGAATGGTTGCTGCAGCGTCATAGGGCCAAATCCCTCAGCTGCTCTTGATGAGTCATCATTCACTTGTGTACTATTATAACGTTATTTCTTCTTTTTAGCAATAGTTAACTGTAATTCATGCGCAAAAGTTGACTAAGCTGTGGAAATCAGCTCTCTCCGTCCTTATTTATCAAAGAAAATCTTCATATCCTCTTCCACCGTGGTAATGCCGGCAATGCCAAACTTCTCTACCAGCACATTCACCACCGCCGGAGAAAGGAAGGCCGGCAGTGTGGGGCCCAGATGGATATTCTTTACGCCCAGGTAAAGCAGGGCCAGAAGGACGATGACCGCCTTCTGTTCATACCAGGCAATATTGTATACGATAGGAAGGTCATTCACATCATGGAGGCCGAAGGCTTCCTTCAGCTTCAGGGCAATGAGAGCCAGGCTGTAGGAATCATTGCACTGTCCTGCGTCCAGCACTCTGGGAATGCCGCCGATGCTGCCAAGATTCAGCTTATTATACTTATACTTGGCACATCCGGCGGTAAGTATCACCGTATCCTTTGGAAGGGCTTCTGCAAAACGGCGGTAATATTCCCTGCTTCTTGCCCTTCCGTCGCATCCTCCCATGACGATGAATTTCTTAATGGCGCCGGATTTAACGGCATCCACCACCTTGTCAGCCAGCGCAAATACCTGGTTGTGGGCAAACCCGCCTACAATGGTGCCTTTTTCGATTTCCTTCGGCGGCGGGCAGGTAAGTGCCTGCTCAATAATAGGAGTAAAGTCCTTCTTTCCATTCACTTCATCAATGTGGGAAAGGCCGGGGAAAGAGACCACACCGGTGGTCCAGATGCGGCTGCGGTAGCTGTCCTTAGGCGGAACGATACAGTTGGTAGTCATAAGGATGGGGCCGTTGAATGTTTCAAATTCTTCCCGCTGCTTCCACCAGGCGTTGCCGTAATTTCCTGCAAAGTGGCTGTACTTTTTGAAGAAGGGATAATAATGGGCCGGAAGCATTTCCCCATGGGTATAAACATCCACACCCTTATCCTTTGTCTGTTCCAGCAGCATTTCCAGATCCTTCAGATCATGGCCGGAAATCAGGATCCCCGGACGGTTACGGACGCCGATATCCACTTCAGTGATTTCAGGCTGTCCATAGGCGCCTGTATTGGCTTCGTCCAGAAGAGCCATGCCCTTTACGCCCATTTCGCCTGTTTTCATGGTGAGGGCCAGAAGATCATCCAGGGTGAGATCCTGCTTCAGGGTTTCAGCAAGAGCTTCTGCCAGGAAATTGCTGATTTCCTCCGATTCCTTATGAAGCACCCGCGCATGGCGGAGGTAGGCGGAAAGCCCTTTCAGCCCATAGGTAATGAGTTCCAGGAGAGATCTTTTATTTTCATCTTTTTCGGAAAGAACGCCAATGTGAGGATTCCCAGCGGTGGAAGCCATATCCAGCGGCAAAGCGGCTTCAGAAAGGGAAAAATCCTTCGGCAGAAGCTGACGGAGCGCTTCCTTGGCTTTTTCCGTATCTTCAATCCTAGCGGTGATGAAATCATCATCAAAGTTGGCATTGGTAATGGTGACAAAGAGATTATCTTCCAGCATATGGGTCACATCAGAAGATACAGCATGCCCTTCCCTGCGGTATGCTGTGGCCAGTTCAGCCAGTCCTTTGGTTACATAAATGAGTACATCCTGCAGATGGGCTGTAGCCGGTTTCTTTCCGCACATTCCTCCTGCGGTGCAGCCTTTTCCACCGGCAGTTTCCTGACACTGATAGCAAAACATCTGATTCTCCATATATTTCCTCCTTTATTAAACCGGTTCTTCATGCCTTATTATTATAGATGAAATGGATAAAATAAACTGTTGCCCACGCAACATATTAAGGATATAATGAGAAAGAAATGAAATTTGTACATAGAACCTTGCATAAAGGAGACTGCCATGGATGAACAGAAGTATAAGGAACTCCCCCTTTTTCAGCATATGCAGGAAAAAGAAATTCATGAAATACTGCTAACCGCCGGCTGCTTTGTGAAAAATTTCAAAAAAGGAAACTATATTTACCAGGAAAATGAAGTGATTCACAGTCTGGGCGTGATCCTCACCGGCCATGTTTACATGGTAAAGGAAGATGTGTGGGGAGAAGAAACCATCCTGGTCCGTATGGGAAAGGGAGACCTGTTTGGCGAAAATTTTGCCTGCTCTCCCCGCCCCGCCTCCACCGTCACCTTCTATGCGCCACAGGCAGCGGAGGTGCTCTTTATTCCCTATGAACGCCTTCTTCGCCATGCCGCTGAAAAAAATGTGCTGCTGTTCATCAAAAACCTTATCAGCATGATGACATACAAGAGCCAGAACCTCATGAGAAAAATCAATGTAGTTTCCCGCAAATCCCTGAGGGAGAAGATTCAGTGCTTCCTTTCCCTGGAAGCAGAAAAAACAGGTACACTGGATTTTACCATCCCCTTTTCCCGGGAGGAAATGGCTGAATACGTGTGTGCCAACCGGAGTGCCCTGTCCAGGGAACTGAAAGCCATGGAAAAAGACGGATTGATTGAGCTGAAAGGAAGAAAGTGCAGGATTTTGAAGAAACAGGGCTGACGTTTTTTTAGGTCCCCCCTATGTATAACAATAGCTTTATTTTCACCGCTTACCGGGATTCTTTGCCGGGGGCAAGGGGATTTCCATAATCGGCTTAAAGGCAGACCTATCCTCACCCCTGTCGGGGAGCTCCTTTCTCAGGAAGAAGCCTGACCGTTTGTCATGTACTTTTCCGGTTCGAAGGCGTCATTTTATTATATGGGCACCGTCGCTATTTTCTTCACATAAAAAACGCCGCAGTAAGCGGCGTTTTTGTGTTCTTTTATTTCAGGCCTTCAGCAATCTTTTCGACGATGATATGGCCCAGTTCATCTTTTGTCATTTTGGGATACTGTTCCATGGTGCCGTCTTTGTACAGGAGGGAGGCAATGTTGGTCGGTACGTTGAATCCGGCGCCGGGCATGGCCACATCGTTGGCCACCAGCATGTCCAGGTTCTTTCTTTTCAGCTTTTCCTTGCCGTGTTCGATGACGTCATTGGTTTCAGCGGCAAAGCCAACCAGGAACTGGCCCTTCTTTTTCCGGCCCAGGCCGTAGAGAATGTCCGGGTTCTGGGTGAGTTCAATATTCAGCACGTCATGGGATTCCTTCTTGATTTTCTGGGTGGCCTGTACCTTGGGTCGGTAATCGGAAACGGCTGCTGCCATGACGGCTGCGTGGCAGTCATCAAAATGGGCATTCATGGCCCGGTCAAGCTCTCTGGCATCCTTGACGTATTCGATTTTTACACCGGTGGGTACAGGAAGGGCGGTGGTACAGCTCACCAGTGTCACATCAGCGTCTTCCATAGCAGCGGCTCTGGCAATGGCGTAGCCCATGCGGCCGCTGGAGCGGTTGCTGATGTATCTGACGGGATCTATGGCTTCCTGGGTGCCGCCGGCGCTGACAATAATCTTCTTTCCTTTCAGGAGACCTTTGCCGAAGAGTCCTTTTTCAATGGCATCCATAATGGTTTCCAGTTTCGGGAAACGGCCTTTCCCGCTGGTATTGCAGGCCAGATGGCCGGATTCCGGTTCCACGAAAAGGTAGCCATGGGCACGGAGTTTGGCTATATTTTCCTGGACAATGGGATTTTCATACATATTGGTGTTCATGGAAGGCACAAAGAGGACTTTGGCCTTGGTGGCCATGACGGTGGTGGAGAGCATGTCATCGGCAATGCCGTTTGCAATCTTGCCGATGATATCGGCCGTAGCAGGAGCAATGACGAAGATGTCCGCCAGACGGGCCAGGGCGATGTGCTCCACATCCCATTTATTGATATTGGCAAACATATCCACCGTTACATCGTTGCCGGACAGTTCGCCGAAGGTAATGGGAGTGACCAGCTTGGCTGCATTTTTTGTCATAATGCAGTGCACATCGGCACCGCTCTGGCGAAGCCGGCTTACGAGACCGGCAGCTTTGTATGCGGCAATTCCTCCGCACACGCCTACTACAATATGTTTATTCTCAAACATTTACAAATCCTTCCCGGAAATCCTGTTTCCTCAAAGTTCTGCGGAATACAAAAATGGAAATACCGATAAGGCCGGATGATGGCTTTATCGGTGTTTTCATTATTTATCAAAGCTGTAGGTAATCTTGTCCCTGTAAATTTCTTCCAGTGCCACGGTGACCGGTTTCTTGTTCTGCGCGTCGGGAATCAGCGGAGGCTGTCCGTCAGTGAGTTCACGGGCTCTGTCTGCTGCCAGGGTCACCAGTGTATACTTGGAATCTACTTTCTTGACAAGGCTGTCAATGGATGGAAAACACATCATTTTAAAGGTACCTCCTTACTGATATATTGTTTGAAAATGGTTTCGATCTGTCCTTCGTTGCGGGACAGTTTGCATTTTTCAGCTTCCAGGATGGAACAGGTCTTATGCACCGCATCTTCCAGTACGTCATTCACCACAATGTAGTCGTACTGATGGGCCATGGCCAGTTCGCTTGTAATCTGGGAGAGCCGCTTTTGGATCACTTCTTCCGAGTCTGTACCCCGGTCATGGAGCCGGCCGGAAAGAATCTTGAGAGACGGCGGAACGATGTAGATGAATACGCCCTTGGGATACCTTTTCTTTACCTGCATGGCCCCCTGAATATCGATTTCCAGAAGTACCGACTTCCCTTCATTAATCAGGTCAAGTGCGTACTTCTTAGGAGTGCCGTAGTAATGGTCATACACCCTGGCATATTCAAGGAAAGCATCTTCTTGAATGAGCTTTTCAAACTGCTCATTGGTGCGGAAATAGTAGCTTTCCCCCTCCACCTCCCCTTTCCGGGGTTCACGGGTGGTCATAGAAACAGAATAATGGAGATTCGGATAAATGGAACGGATGGCGCTGCAGATCGTTCCCTTTCCTGCACCGCTGGGGCCTGACACCACCAGCAGGATTCCCTCATCTTTCTTCTTAGTGTCCATGATTAATCGTCCAATCCTTCATTAATGACCGTGTCCTTGTTCGTCAGTCTGTGAGAAATGGTTTCCGGCTGTACGGCGGAAAGGATAATCTGGCCGCTGTCCATAATGAGAACAGCCCTTGTCTTTCTGCCATAGGTGGCATCAATCAGTTCTCCTCTGTCCCTGCAGTCCTGGATCATACGCTTTACCGGTGCAGATTCCGGACTGATGATTGCCATGACTCTGGCTGCTGCCGCCATATTGCCAAAACCGATGTTAATTAATGAAAACCCCACTTTTGATAACTCCTTATTCAATATTTTGGACTTGCTCGCGAATTTTTTCGAGTTCTGTCTTGATTATTATAACACAGTCAACCACAAGAGTGTCACTGGCTTTTGAAGCCGTCGTGTTCACTTCCCTGTTGATTTCCTGAAGGAGGAAATCAAGCTTCCTCCCGGATGGCTCGCTGCTCTCCAGAATCTGCCTGAACTGGTCCAGGTGGCTGCCGAAACGAACGACTTCTTCCGTATAGTCCGCCTTTTCGGAGAAAATGGCCACTTCCTCCAGTATCCTGCCTTCATCCATGGAAAGATTCCTGTCCTGAAGCACTTTATCGATTCTTTCCTTCAGCCTGGCTTCATAAGCACGGGCTGCCTCATCCTGTTTGGAGAGAAGGAAGGCCCTCTTTTCCTGCAGGAAATCGATTCTCTTTGTGAGATCTGCCTTCAGGTTGGCCCCTTCCCTTTTCCGCATGGACAGCAGTTCCTTCAAAGCATTGTCCACCGCTTCTTCCAGAAGAGGTGCCAGCCTGTCATCGGGAAGAGGTTCCTTTTTCACATGGATAAAAGGTTCCGGCAGGGTCAAAAGATCGGAAACGGAGGGCTTTCTTCTCCGAAGTCCCTCTGTTTTCCGCGCTTCCTTCAAAGCGCCGGCATAAGCTTCAAGAAGGGACTGATCCAGCTCCACTTTCACCTGATTCCCTTTTGTAGAAGGCTGGAAGGAAAGGAAAGCAGTCACCTTCCCCCGGTGCAGGGCCTGTTTAATCCGTCTGGAAGCTGTGTCTTCCAGAAAAGCGGAAAAATGGTCACTCCGCATATTGATTTCAAGGAAGCGGCTGTTCACTGATTTAAGCTCTGCCGTCATGGTGCCCAGTTCGTTTTCGGCACTGCCTCTGCCGAAGCCGGTCATACTGTTCATATCCAACGCCCCCGTTCTTTTTGCTGTTACAGCGGATAATTTCCTTCAAATACCTTTTCCGCCGGTCCTGTCATGAATACATGGCTCTCCGGATTTCCGTCCCACTCAATATGGAGGCGGCCGCCATCCAGGGTTACATCGGCGCTTTTAGAAACTTTGCCATTCAGGATAGCTGCCACAACGGTGGCACAGGTGCCTGTGCCGCAGGCCATGGTGACGCCGGCGCCTCTTTCCCATACACGCATGCGGAAATGGCCGTCGGAAAGCTGCTCTACAAATTCCACGTTTGTCTTCTTCGGGAAATGGCTGTCCTTTTCCAGGTTCGGTCCTTCACCGGTAACGTCCACCGATTCCACATCATCTACAAAAATAATGCAGTGGGGATTGCCCATGGAAACGCAGGTAACCTGATAGGATTTGCCATTGGCTTTGCTTTCCAGGGTCTTATCAATCACAGGGCCGTCGCCAAAGCCGACAGATGGGATTTCAGAAGCGGACAGATGAGGTTTCCCCATATCCACCCGCACCAGACCGTTGTCCAGCACTTCCGGATAAAGAATGCCTGCCCCCGTTTCTACGGAAATTTTATGATTCTTTACCAGGTCCAGTTCCTTTGCCCACTTGGCAAAGGCTCGGATGCCGTTTCCGCACATTTCCGCTTCAGAACCGTCGGAATTGAAAATACGCATCTTCAAATCTGCCTTATGGGAAGGAAGAATAAAAATGATGCCGTCAGCACCGATACCGAAATGGCGGTCACAGATTTCCTTTGTATGCTTCGTCACTTCTTCCAGATTTTCCTCAAAGCCATTGACAAAGACAAAATCATTGCCGCAGGCCTGCCATTTTACAAAATGCATAGTTCCTCCTTGCTGTATACATATCATGATGGATTGAAAATTTCTTAATTCTGAACCTATATTTTACCATTCCTGTCCTCTGTCTATCAACCTTGGATGTAAGTGGGGAGTCGGGGAATGGGGAATAGGGATTGGGGGCTGGAGACTGGGGGGATGGTCATTTACGGCATGTACCGTCGTACTCCCCCCGCCGATTGGTATTTAGCAGCATTTCCCTCACTTACTACTTTTACTGCGCGTATTCTGCATAGAATGCGCGAGTCGGCCAAAGTTGGCCCTTAGCCTGCCCATAAAAGGGCCTTCCTTTTAATTGGTCGACCGACGATCCTTCGCTGTTGCTCGGATGACAGTGGGAGGCGTGAAGGAAAGGACGTAACGCTGACTTCATAATCATCGCCGCGAAGCGGCGATACCACAACCCTCAGCCCGAAGGGCTGTCAGTCGAGTAGACGGAATCAGATTACTCTGTCCGCCCCTCACAGAACCG
>NZ_CALGPS010000204.1 GCF_937959425.1 uncultured Dialister sp. | reverse complement strand
CCCTTGCCCACCCCTGTTTCAGGGGTGGGTGGCGAGCGCAGCGAGCCGGAAGGGGACAGCTGCCTGAGGCTGCTGATATAAAATAGGGGCTGTGAAAAAATGATTTACATTTTTTCACAGCCCCTTTACGTTACGTCAATTCTTTCCCGCCTGTCAGGGCGGTTGTATGGTTTTTGCCAGCCCACCATCTCACTGGGGAAGCGCTCTCAGAAGTACACTTCTGTCACGCCGGCGCCTCCGTTGGTGGGGTCGGCTTCGTGGAATTCGGTGACGAAGTTGAGTGTTCTGAGGTAGTCCTGAACGCCTCTTCTGAGGCTGCCGGTGCCTTTGCCGTGGATGATGCGTACCGGGGAGATGCCGGCCATGAAGCATTCGTTGAGGAAGCGGTCTACTTCCGGGATGGCTTCGTCCACTGTTTTGCCGATGATGTTGAGTTCGGTGTGGACGGCAGCTACGGATCTTGTCATCGTCTTTTTACGGGCGTAGGGCAGGATTTTTTCCTGTTTCTTTGGCTTTTTGGCTTTGAAGAGGTGGTCGGCGGTGACTTTGACCTGGATGAGGCCGCACTGGACCTGGACCTGGTTTCTGCTGACAGAGACGATGGTGCCTTCGCTGTCTATGGTGTCGATGTATACCCAGGTGCCTTTTTTTACTTGGTCTTTGGGCAGTTTTTCCCGCCTGTTTTCTTTGCCCGGCACGTTAAGGCTGTCGATTTTGCCACGGATGTCGGAGATTTTGTCGCCCAGTTTATTCCTGCTCATGGCAGCGGCGTTTTTCTTCAGGTCTTTGATAATGGCTTCGGACTGGACGCGGAGGTCCCGTTTCATGGTTTCCGCTTCTTCTCTTGCTTTTTCAAGGATGGAGTCTTTCCGCCGGTAGAATTCGTCTCTGGCGTTTTCCAGGGAGTTTTTCAGTTCTTCCGCCTGGCGGAGGGTTTTGTCCACTTCTTCTTTTTCCCTGTTCATGTCCCGGCTCTGGCTGTTCAGTCTTTCCATCACTTCTTCCATGTTGTGGAGGGGGGATTCGTTTTTGAGCTGGATGGCCCGGCCGAGGATGACATCGGGCATGCCGAAGCGGCGGCAGATGTTGAAGGCGTTGCTGTTCCCCGCCACGCCGATGATAAGGCGGTAGGTGGGGGCCAGGGTCTTTTCGTCGAATTCCACGAATGCGTTTTCAATGCCCTTCGTTTCGTAGGCCAGTTTTTTCATTTCGCTGAAATGGGAGGTGATGATGGCAGGGGCGCCTTTCATCTGCAGGTATTCGGTCACCGACTGGGCCAGGGCCGCTCCTTCCACGGGGTCGGTGCCGGAGCCCAGTTCGTCCAAGAGCACCAGGTCCTTTTCTCCTGCAGAGGGCAGGAAGGATACGAGCTGGGTAATGTAGCTGGAGAAGGTGGAGAGATTATCCTGAATGCTCTGTTCATCGCCGATGATGGCGTAGATGTGGTCGTACACAGGGAGCATGGATCCCTCTTCCGCCGGAATGAAGAGACCGGACTGGTTCATGAGGGCAAGGAGGCCTGCGGTTTTGATGGCAATGGTTTTGCCGCCGGCGTTGGAGCCGGTGATGATGAGGATGCGGAAGGTTTTGCCAAGGGTCATGGAAACAGGCACCACCCGATCTTCAGGGATTAACGGATGGCGGGCTTTCCGAAGGTCCAGGACGCCCCTTTCGGAGTGGAGGGCCTTGACGCCTTTCATGGCAAGGGCCAGGCGGGCTTTGGCAAAGATGAATTCCATGTCCGTAGCCAGACGGCAGTTGTTTCTTGTGACATCCGCCGTCTTTTTTATTTCTTCCGTCAGTCCTTCCAGGATTTCCCGGATTTCCTGCTTTTCCGCCGCTGTCATTTCCGCCAGGTCGTTGTTCAGTTCCACGGATACCATAGGTTCCATGAAGAGAGTCTGGCCGGTGGAGGAACGATCGTGGACGATGCCGCTGAATTTGTAGCGGTATTCTTCTTTCACCGGCACCACGTAGCGGCCGTTCCGCTGGGTAATGATGGCATCCTGCAGGTAGGATGCCTGGTCCTTGTCTTCCAGAATGTGCCGGAAGGCCCGGCGGATTCTGGACTTCACCGTTTCTTTCTGGGTGCGGATGCGGAAGAGTTTCAACGAGGCCTGGTCCTTCACTTCGCCGTGTTCGTCGAATATCTGATGGATACGGGAAATCAGGGTTTCCTGAGGTACAAGGAGGGAGGAAATCTCTTCCAGCGCCGGATACTGCAGGTGTCTTTCCCCTTCGAAGTAATGGTGCATTTTCTTATAGGTGTCCAGGGAGTTGGAAAGGTCCATGCATTCTTTGGCGGAAAGAAGGCTTCCTTTTTCCGCCTTTTTCAGGGTGTCCAGAATGTCATGGGTTTCTCCCAGGGGGGTGGTGATTTCCCTCTCCAGCAGGATAGACGCTTCTTCCGTTTCCTGCAGGCTTTTTTCCACCACCTCCGACACGGAGGAGGGGGTGAGCTCCAGGGCCATTTTCTTTGACAGGGCCGACGGCGCAAGGTCTGCCAGTTTCTTCCTGATTTCATTAAATTCAAGTATTTCCAGTATATCTTTTTCCATTTATAAAACTCCTCTGAAGAAGTGTCCCCGGGTGACGTCCTTTTCTCCTTTCGAAGAGGGGGCCGGGGCCTTTTTCTTTCCGCTCACAATGTCCCTGCATGCTGCCATTACCGGGGCGGCGTCCTTTTCCGCCCTGAGGTCCAGCACAAAGCCTGTAAGGCCGATTTCCTTTAAAGCCGGAAGGTAGGGCACCATGTCAAGAATACGGGAATTTAATATATGCATATGGCACCATTCGTCCGTTTTCACCGGGAAGCGGGCGCCTTTTTCGTCTTCAAGGAAATAGGAGCCCTTCATGCAGTACCGGGGGCAGTGGTTCTTGTCCCTGCCCCCCATGACGCTGTTGATGACGCAGTACTCGGACACCATCATTTCCGTCCTGCCGTATACAAGGGCGGAAAGGGGGATGGATGCCGCCTTCACCATGTCCCGGATCTGGGGTATGGTGGCTTCTTCCGACACCATGGCGCCGGCCAGGCCCCAGTTTTCGATTTCCTTCACTGCGGCGCCGTTGAAAAGGTTGAAGGATGTGCCTGCCAGAAGGGGCACGGTCCATTTTTCCTTCTCCCACAGTTCTATGACGCCGGGGTACTCGGCCATCATGCCGTCGGGAGAAAGGGCGGCCAAAGAAGAAATCAGGGCGTCCTCTTTCAAACGGTTCTTCTCCCGCACCACCCTTGGCAGGGCAAAGGTAATGACGCCGCCTTTGTCCCGTACCAGGGACAGGGCTTTTTCGTAGTCCTTCACAGGGACAGACCGGTGGTCATAGGTTTCCCCGCCGAAGAGGAAATGGGAGAGGCCGAGAGAAAGAGCTTCCTCCACCTGGTCAAGGGAGGTGGTGCGCACCACCACATGGGGACCCTCTTTCTTAAAGGGAGAAGTCACAAGGGGCGCAAAGGAAATGTCTCTCTTCCCGGGAATGGTCTTTTCATGGGCCTCCTGCCTGAGGGCGGTGATTTTTTCCACCCCCTCCTGGCGCATATGGTTCAGAATGCTTTTCGGCACCATGCAGCCTTCGTTATGGATAGAGGCGCCGGCAAGGGTGAACCATGTATTTCCAAGGCGGCCCAGCTGCTTTCTGATGTCTTCTTCGGAAGTGACTTTTGACAGCGCTTTTTCCGCTGTGTAATCGGAAGAAAGGGTAATTTCATGGCCCTTATCGTCGGAAAGGGTCATGGTAAGATGTTTCCCCGGCAGGGCTTCAAAGGAAAGGAAAAGAGGAATTTTGCCCTTCCTGTCTTTCATGGCAGTGGACTGCTTCTTTCCTTCCACCACAAAGTACACCGCCCCCATTTCCTTCGGCCTTTCGTTATAGCGGACGGTGAATGTGCCCTTCCTTCCTTCTACGTCCTTCATGGGTACAAAGGCCATGGTGTGATGATCCGTTTCATAGGAAATGCCTGTCACCTTTCCGGGGATTTCTGCAATGGAGCTGTGGAAACGGAAAACCGCCCCTTTCACCTGCTCCGCCCGGCCTGCATCTACGCCGTGATTTCCGGGAGCCAGAGCGGTCATCATATGTTTCCCGATATGGTCGTCCAGATAGGAAGAGGCGTAGCCCCGGTTGAACTCCTCCTTCAGGGAAAGCACAAGGGGCTCTGTGTCCGCCTGCCTTCCCCTCTCCGCCTCGTCAATGGCCCGGCGGTAGGCGGCTACGGTGTTATATACATACTCCACGCTCTTCATGCGCCCCTCCACCTTAAGGGACGCCACCCCTGCATCAAGGAAATCGGAAATACGCTCGATGCCCATCATGTCCTTCAGGCTCAGGATATAATCGCCATCATGATTATATCTATGGTCTTTATCGTCCACCAGATGGTAGGGCATGCGACATGGCTGGGCGCAGGCACCCCGGTTTCCACTACGGCCGCCCATAAAGGAACTCATGAGGCACTGACCGGAATAGCACACGCAGAGGGCGCCGTGGACAAAGACTTCGATTTCCACCCCTGACTCCTCCACAATCCTCTTGATTTCCGGAAGAGACAGCTCCCGGGACAGCACCACCCGCTGGAATCCCAGGGACTTCATGAAAAGGGCGCCGTCCAGGTTTGAAATGGTCATCTGGGTGGATGCGTGGAGAGGTATGGAAGGAGCCAGCCTGCGGGCCAGCGCCGCCACTCCCAGATCCTGCACCAGAAGTCCGTCTAAGGGAAGGGTCTCCAGAAAGGAAAGATAGGCTTTAAGATTCCTCATCTCCACATCGCCGATAAGGGTATTCAGGGTCACATACACCGAAGCGCCGTGAAGATGGGCTTCGGAAACGGCATCGGCCATCTCCTCATTGGAAAAATTTCCGGCAAACCGGCGGGCGCTGAAAAGCTTGCCGCCCAGATAAACCGCATCCGCCCCGGCGTCCAGGGCTGCTCTCAAATGTTCCGGTGATCCTGCCGGTGCCAGTAATTCCATGATATTCCTCCTGTGTATTATAAAAAGGGTTCAAAAGGGAAGGTTGACGGCCCTCCGGGCCGAGGGTTATTAAGGTTCTGAAGTTTGACGGGACCTATGGGCCCGAGGGTTGTGGTGGCGGCTGACGCCGCAGGATAAAAGGGCGCGCGGCTGACGCCACAGGTTGTGTAGAAGGGTTGTGGCTGAAAGGTTCTTAAGATTGATGGGCCCTCCGGGCCCAAGGGTTCTCAAGCTTGAAACTGTCGCTCCACAACCTAACCCACTTTCAGGGTCACCTTAATAAGCCACCTCAAAAACTCATTTTTTTCAAGGTGCTTCTACCTATGCTGGTGTATAATAGGCATAGGTTCGCTATGAACCCGTCGTGGTTAAAAGCTCACTATTATGATCAATAATTGTGTAGCCCCTTGAACGTAAAAGCGCTAAGGCCTGTGATGTGGTCATTATCTTTTTGGCTTTATTGTTCTTGGTCATGTATCCATCCGCTCTGTAAGGTTCATCCTTACTCAAGATGTTC
>NZ_CALGPS010000203.1 GCF_937959425.1 uncultured Dialister sp. | reverse complement strand
TCCTTTCTCAGAAAGGAGCTGCCCGATAGGGCTGAGGAACACCGAATATACGACGTGTAGCGTTATGTGTCATTTAGGCCCCTTTGGGGCCTTGGCCTTTCTGCGAAATGCCTGCTATCCTCCGTCACCTGACGGCGACACCAACGGCCGGACATTAAGGTGTTCGCTTTGTGTGTGCACAGCAAACTGGATTCGTAGGGGAGCATGAGCGACCTGAGAATCCAGTGAGTCGTTTCCCCTGTGGGGCAGGCTATGCTCACATATTAGCCCGGCTCAGAAGCCCTCTGCAGGGCTTCTGCCTTCCAAAGGAAGGAGGCTTTTGCACTGCGGCATGTACCCTTGGTGACACAAAAGGTATTCCCGTAACGCTGACTTTATATTGCGCCCATAGGGCGCCTCCACAACCCTCGGCGCCACAGGCGCCGTCAAACCTAAGAACCTTAAGAACCCTCGGCCCGCAGGGCCGTCAACCTTCCCCTCTGAACCCGCACGCCCTCCGGGCGTGTCTTTCGCCCCCTGAGCGCAGCGAATACAACCCCTGGCACCGAGGGCCGTCAGGCCCGATGGATGCCATACGCCCCTCTGCGCCGTAGGCGCAGGTCCCTGCAGGAATGCAGTCCAACACTGCTTTATAGCATCAAAAAAGCTCTCCACAGCGGAGAGCTTTTTGATTTGAATCAGAACATATTGAGGAGGCCTGTGAATCCGTAGTGGTTGGAGGGGAGGAAAGCATCTACTGCTTTGGATACGCCGGTAGGTTCCGGTGCGGTGATGAGGAGCAGCAGGATGGCGAGAACTGTGAATCCCAGGGATACCAGGTTTGCCTTGCCTTTGCGGGACATTTCATAGTAGCCGAAGAGGCGCATGCCCAGAGCTCCGAAGAAGGTGATGACCAGTCCGGAAAGGGAGAAGATACCGAAGAGGATATTGGCCATGAGGAAGCCGATGAAGAAGACCGGCAGGAAAATGAAGGGCAGGTTATAGGCGATAAGGGTGGAGTTCACATGGCGGCGCATATCGTCCAGCCAGTCAGCCAGGTCGAATCCGAAGAGGCCCAGGGGGATGAAGGACAGGAGGATGATTTTGTCCCATACGCCGGAGAGGCGGTCTCTGTCCTGGCCCAGCCAGTAGAAGAATACACAGATGAGGAGGGCTGCAATGCCGCCGATGATGTAGTAGATTCCTTCCGGAATGAATTTCACCGCAGCCATGGAAATAGTGGTGAGGATGGCGCCGGTGATGATCCATCCGGTGAGCTGTCCTTTGGAGGCTCTTTTTTCTTCCGGTACGTCAGCCCACATCTGCGCCAGGATTTCCGTCATGAAGAGAAGAAGGAAAATGGCCAGGGCGGCGAAGGGATAAATGAAGAGGGATACAAGGATGAGAAGTACGGGAATGAATACTTTCATGCCTTTGAATACCTGCAGTTTTTTGAAATTTAATTTCTTTTTCTGGGTGTAAATGGTGAGTCTCATGAATACCAGGTAGGTCAGCATGATGCCCACGGTTTCCACAGGCTCGCAGCCCAGGTAGAGCAGGGAGCAGAAAACAAGTATGGCCGTATTTGCTCCTGTAAAACGGCTCACCAGGGAACTGAAAAGGCCTATATTCAGAAAGGCCACGATCGCGTCACCAAAATTCAAAACGTCCATCTCCTTTATAAACAATTCTTTTCTAGTATACCTGTTATAAAGAAAGGACGCAATAGGAGGGGACAATGAAAGTTTCCTGTGCGGTGTCTCTTATGGACAGGAAAACGTTGGCAGATAGTTTTCTGTGCGGCTTCATGGACACGCCTTCGGCGTGCACAGCGAACATGATTTGAAGGAGCAAAGCGACGCGCAAATCATAGTGAGTCGTTTCCCCTTTAGGGGTGAAGGTTCAGAAGGTGCAAAGGGTTCAAAGGGTGAAGGTGGGCGTGCAGCTGCGGAGCGGCTGGAATCGAAGATCGGAATCGGGATCGGGGGCCCGCCACATTGTCATTTCAACCGTAGCAAAGGGGAGTGGAGAAATTTCCCCGCTATACTGTGGCTGGCAGCTAGTAGCTGGTAGCTGGGAAAACCATACAACCGGACTTCGCCCGTGGGAAAACAAGCCAACCGCGCCTTTGGCGCGTGGGAAAAGCCCCCCCTTTGGTGGCTGGCGCCACCACCTTTACCCAAAGGGAAGCATGTCACTGGATTCTCAGGTCGCTTCCGCTCCCTTACGAATCCAGTTCCTTTGCCACCCCGCAAGCGGGGGCACAATAAAGCTCCGTGAAACATTTTTTCAAAAGTTGCTCTACATTAAGCACGGGTTGTAGTCCCACCGCACAGCGGGGGGAAGGTGGTGCCGTAGGCACCAAAGGGGGGAAAGCCACCGGAGGTGGCTAACTCACCACCATGTTTAGGGTGGCTTATGTGACAGAAAGGCATTCCCGTAACGTAAGGCTCCTTTCTCAGAAAGGAGCTGGGCGGAGCCCTGAGGATAGGTCTGGACTTTCGATGAAATGCATTTTCCTCACATCAGGCCCTTTCAGGGCCTCGGCCTTTCTGTGAAAGGCCAGCTATCCTCCGTCGCCTAACGGCGCCCCCCTTCCAGAGGAAGGGGGCTCTGGCTCTTCGTCATGCAGCACAGGTGATACAAATGCAAGCACGTAACGCTGACTTCATAATCATTGCCGCGTCAGCGGCAATCCACAACCCTCGGGCCCCAAGGGCCCGTCAAACCTAAGAACCCTCCGGCCCAACGGGCCGGTCAAACTTAAGAACCTTCCTTCACGCTCCCCGGCGTGTCAAAGGCGGCAATCCACAACCATCAGACGCGGAGCGTCTGTCAAACTTAAGAACATTAAGAACACTCGGCCCGCAGGGCCGTCAACCTTCCCCTCTGAACCTTTTGAACCCTTTGAACCTTTTGAACCCTTTCTCTGACCCTTTCTACACAACCCTTCTACACAACTTGCGCCGACAGGCGCGCCCTTTTTATACTGCGGCTGCGCCGCCACCACAACCCTCGGCGCCACAGACGCCGTCAAACTTCAGAACCTTCAGAACCTTTTGAACCCTCACGCTTCAGGCGTGTCCCCTCTTTCCCTCAGGGGGTAAAGCTGATAAAATAAACAGTATGAATAAGATAGGAGGAATCGTCATGGATGATCTTGTCATTGTGGACTGTCAGTATGATTTCATAGATGGAACGCTGGCCTGCGGGCACAGTCATGAGGCGGTGGAGGAACTTGTGCGGTTTGTAAACTGTCATCCTGTACGGGTTCTCTATACGTCGGACTGGCACAGCCCGTCCAACGGGTCTTTCAAGGTGAACGGAGGCATCTGGCCTGTTCACTGTGTGGCGGGAACGAAGGGGGCGGAGCTGGATCCGCTTTTCGGGAAGGAAATCGAAAATCCTTTGAACCGTCCTTCTTCGGCCAATCGTTTCCTGAAGGGACAGAATGATGAGGTGGAGGAGTATTCTGCTTTTTACGGCGTCAACGGTGAGGGGAAGAAACTCTTTGATGCAGTCTCTTCCCATGTGTATGTGGGCGGCATTGCTTCGGAGTACTGTGTGAAGGAAACGGTGCTGTCTCTTCTGGCTTCCGGCAGGTCTGTGACTCTTCTGGTGAAGGGACTGGGTTATGTGTCAGAGGCGGATCATGAGAAGACGCTGAAGGAGCTGAAGGAGAAGGGCGTGACCCTGCTGGAGGAATGATGGACGGGATGACCGTAGGAAAAGCAGGGGAGTTCGGACTTATCCGGCGCATTATGCATGATTTCATCTACCGCCCGGAGCTGGTGGTGGTAGGGCCCGGTGATGACGGGGCGGTGTACCGGACGCCTCCGGGCTATGACCAGGTGATTTCCACGGATACCATGGTGGAGGGCATTCATTTCACGAAGGAGACCATGTCTCCCTTTGATGTGGGATATCATCTGGGCGCCTGCAATTTCAGCGACATGGCTGCCATGGGGGCAGAGGCGGCAGGCTTTGTGCTGTCCATCGCTTTGCCGGAGGCGCTGCCTCTTTCCTGGGTGGATGGTTTATATGAAGGTCTTCGGGCCTTGTGCAGTAAATACAGGGTGAATCTTCTGGGCGGCGATGTGACCGGTTCGCCTTCCGGGGTCATTCTCACCGGCACGGTGGTGGGCATGGTGCCTCAGGGAGAGGCGGTGACAAGAAGCGGCGCCCGGGAGGGGGACATTGTGTTTGTTACCGGTACGGCCGGCGATTCGGCAGCCGGGCTCTATGCCCTTCTTCACGGCATGGGAGAGAAATGGCCCAGCCTTGCAGAAAGGCATCAGCGGCCGGAGCCCCAGCTCCGTCTGGGAAAGCTCCTTCGAAGGGCAGGGGCCCATGCGCTGAATGATATTTCCGACGGCCTTTCCAGTGAATGGAATGAAATTGCCCGTTCGTCGGGGGTGGAAATGGAAATCGATCTGGAAAAGGTGCCTTTGTCGGAGGATGTCCGCGCCCTGGGCCGTGAGGTTTCTGTGAATCCCCTCATCTGGGCGCTGAACGGTGGGGAGGATTACCAGCTCACCGGTACCATTTCCCCTTCCTCTTTTGGTACAATAAGGGAAGAGACATCCATAACGCCGGTGGGCCGGGTGGTTAAAAAGCCGGGCAGCGGGGTCTATGGATGGAGTCATGGCAGGAAAAGGCTTTTGGAAGCAAAGGGTTATGATCATTTTGATCGGTAAGGGAGGATTTTATGTATACACTGGTAGTAATTCGTCATGGGGAAAGTGAATGGAATAAGAAGAATCTGTTCTGCGGCTGGACGGATGTAGAGCTTTCGGACAAGGGCATGGAGGAAGCAAAGGAAGCAGGCCGGCTTATGAAAAAAGAGGGACTTACTTTCGATGTATGCTATACTTCCGTGCTGAAGCGGGCTATTCATACGGCTTATAAAGCGCTGGATGAAATGGATCTTGTCTGGATTCCTGTGATTAAGGATTATCATCTGAATGAACGTCATTACGGTGCCCTGCAGGGACTGAACAAGACGGAAACGGCAGATAAGTATGGCGAGGAGCAGGTTCATCTGTGGCGCCGCTCCTACGATGTGCGTCCGCCGGCTCTGACGGAGGATGATCCCCGGAATCCCGTATTCCAGGCTCCGTATCAGAAGTTCAAGGATCAGGTGAAGCTGCCGTTGACGGAATGCCTGAAGGATACGGTAGCCCGGGTGGCTCCCTATTTCGACGAGGTCATCCGTCCCCGCATGGAGGCGGGAGACAGGGTGCTCATTGCAGCCCATGGCAATTCTATCCGTGCCCTCCGGAAGCACCTGGAAGGGATTTCCGATACGGAAATCGCCGGCATGAATGTACCTACGGGGATTCCGCTGGTATACCATCTGAATCCCGATTTCACGGTGCACGATGTGTCCTACCTGGGAGACCAGGAGGCCATTCAGGCGAAAATCAATGCAGTGAAAAACCAGTCTGCCTGCTCGGCAAAGAAATAAGGAGGTGTTCCCGGGAAATCCCGAGAGCTTGTGAAATATATGAATCAGCAGGAAATGGGGAAGAAGCCTCCGGTGCTGGTGCTGGAGGGCGGCGCCATGCGCGGCCTTTTCACGGCAGGGGTGCTGGATGCGCTTCTGGACCATCATTTCTATTTTGAAAATACGGTAGGCATTTCGGCAGGCACGCTGCAGGGCCTTGGCTATCTGTCGAAACAGACGGGAAGAAGCGTCAGGGTGAATGCGGTGTATGCAGCAGATTCCCGGTACATGGGATTCCGTCATATGGTGAAGGGCGGCTCTTTCTTTAATTTTGATTTCATGTTCGGCCCTCTGGCCCATGAGGAGGATCCCTTCGATTTCAAAACCTTTGAGGAATCATCCCAGACCCTCTATGCGGTGATTACGGACTGCCTGACCGGAAAGCCCCGTTTCATTTCCAGCCATGACTATGATTCGGCGGAATTCATGAAGGTCTGTGAGGCCAGCTGTTCCATTCCCCTGGTGTCAAAACCGGTGGAGTGGCGGGGAAGGGCCTATGCAGACGGCGGTGTAGGTCTGCCGCTGGTGCCCCTTCCATGGGAAATCCCCTTTCCTCACGGGAAAATCGTGTACGTTCTTACCCGGGATGCAGCCTACCGGAAGAAGCCGGTGCCCTTCTGGATGCACGGCCTTTTGAAGGCGGTGTACGGCAGAGAGTATCCGGCGGTGGTGGAAGGTATGTGCACCATACCGGAAAGGTACAACCGGAAGGTGGAGAAGGTGCTGGAGCTGGAAAAGGAAGGCTCTGTTTTTGTCATTCGTCCGGAGAAGCCGGTAACCGTATCCCGCATAGAAAGGGACGCCGGGAAGCTTCGGGAGCTTCATGGGGAAGGCTATCGCATTACCATGGAGCGTTTTGATGAAATGATGAGGTGGCTTCATGGCAAATGAAGTAAAGTTCACAACGAAAAGTGAAAAGGAAACCATGGACTTCGGACGCTTTCTGGGAAGGCAGGCGGCAGACGGGCTTTTTATCGCCCTCACCGGCGACCTGGGGGCCGGTAAGACCCATTTCGTACAGGGCCTGGCGGAAGGCATGGGTATCCATGGGGTGGTGGGAAGCCCTACCTTCACCATTATGAATTTATATGAAGATGGCACTCTGCCGCTGAAGCATTTCGATTTCTACCGCCTCCGCAGTGAAGATGAGCTGTGGAACATTGGCTGGGAGGAATACGGCCAGGGCGGCGTGGTGGTAGTGGAATGGGCGGATATGTTCCCTTCCCTCATTCCTGATGAAAGTATACATATAGAGATAGCCCTTTCCGGAGAGACGGAAAGGCGCATATCTGTTTCCTGGGGCCCTATGGCTCCTGAAGAAGTAGTAAAGGAGATACAGAATTATGCTGCTGGCCATTGATACATCCTCCCTGGTGCTCTCCTGCGCCCTGGCGGAAGAGGACCGGCTTGTGGCCGAATGGACGGTACAGAAAAGACTGACCCATTCGGAACAGCTGCTTCCCCATATGGATGAAATGATAAAGGAAGCAGGCGTTTCAAAAAAAGATATTACCGCTGTGGCCGTATCCATGGGCCCGGGATCTTTTACGGGACTCCGCATCGGACTGGCCACCGCCAAGATGATTTCCTATATTTGGAAGGTGCCCCTTATCGGGGTGGATACGCTGGAAGCGCTCTCCTGGAATATGGCAGGCGCCCAGGCTTTCATCCTTCCTCTGCTGGATGCCCAGCGGGGCAATGTGTATGCCGCCCTCTACGGAGCCTTTGACGAACTGTGGCTGGAGAAGAAAGAAACGGCGGCGCCTGTTGACGACGTCATAGCTGCGGCCCTGGCCCACGGCGGCCCCATCATTGCGGTGGGCGAATGTGCTGATAAATATAAAGACAAGCTCCTGGCTGCCGGTATCAAGCTGGCGCCGGCTCACAGCCGCATGGCCCGGGCAGGAAGCGTGGCCATGGCAGGACTTAAGAAATTAAAGGAAGGCCGGGTGGACAGCCCCCTGGCCCTCCTTCCCAACTATATCCGGAGAAGCGAGGCGGAGGTTCTGTGGGAGAAGCAGCACGGCAAGTCCTGATCCAAAAAGCGGATGCTTCCTTTGTCCATGATATTTATGAAATCGGGAAGCTCTGCTTTTCCGATGCCTGGCGGGAGGAGACGGTGGCCCATGATATGGAAGGAGACCACAGTGAGTATTTCATCGCCCTGGTTGACGGTAAGACAGCAGGTTATGGCTGCTACTGGTTCATTATGGATGAAGGACAGCTCCTCAATATAGGCGTCCGTCCTGAGTACAGAAAGAAGGGCATAGGCGCCCTGCTTTTGGAAGCGGGACTGGAAGAAGCGGTGAAACGGCGTATGAGTTCCCTTTTCCTGGAGGTCCGGGTGAGCAATGAGGAAGCCCAGAGATTATATAAGAAATACGGTTTCCGTATGCTGGGTACCAGAAAGGGCGTGTATGACCTGCCCCGGGAAGACGGGTATATCATGTCTAAGACACTAAAAGGAGTATTATGAAGATATTATCATTTGAATCAAGCTGTGATGAGACATCCTGTGCGGTGATTGAGGACGGGCGTCATATCCTGTCCGACGTGATTTCCACCCAGGTGCCCATTCACAAGAAATTCGGCGGCGTGGTGCCGGAAATCGCATCCCGCCACCATATAGAGGATGTGCTCCCTGTGGCTATCGAAGCCCTGGAACAGGCCGGTGCTTCCTGGGAAGACATGGATGCCATTGCCGTCACCCAGGGGCCGGGGCTCGTAGGGGCCCTGCTGGTGGGCGTGGCTGCTGCCAAGGCGGCCGCCTGGGCATTGGATAAGCCTCTTATCGCGGTAAACCATATGGAAGGCCATATTTTTGCCAACCTGCTGCAGTACCCGGATTTGGAGCCGCCCTTCCTTTCCCTGGTAGTTTCCGGCGGCCATACCATGATTGTGGTGGTGAAGGATTACAATACCTTCCAGCTTCTGGGGCAGACAAGGGACGATGCGGCAGGAGAGGCCTTCGACAAAATTGCCCGGGTTATGGGCTATCCCTATCCCGGCGGCCCTCATATCGACAAACTGGCACGGGAAGGAAATCCCAACGCCATTCATTTCCCCATGGGCCTTGGAAAAGAGCATAATTTCGACTTTTCCTTCAGCGGCCTGAAGTCGGCAGTCATCAACTACCTGAATACCGCTAAAATGAAGAAGGAAGAAGTGAACTACAAAGATGTGGCCGCCTCCTTCCAGCATGCGGTGGTGGAAGTGCTGGTGGAAAAGGCTATGAAGGCGGCGGAACTGACAGGTTATAAAACCATTGCCCTGGCAGGGGGAGTTGCAGCCAACAGCGGCCTTCGGGAAGTACTGAAGGCAGAGTGCGACAAAAGGGGCATCCGCATGTGCCGGCCGGATCCGGTGCTCTGCACCGACAACGGTGCCATGATCGGCTGCCGGGCTTACTACATGGCCCAGGCCGGACAGTTTGCGCCGCTGAACCTGAACGCCGATCCAAGGCTGCCCTTCCTGGCAGACCGGATTTCCTTATAAGTAGAAAAGAGGGAGACGCGTATGCAGACCCGTGGAATTGAAATGAGCCAGCTTTACACCCTGGTAAGGGATACCACAAGGCTCACCGATGTGCAGGCCAAAATCCTGGATCACATGCAGGTGGCTCTGCAGCTGGCTTCCGATATTTCCAGAAACCAGGTATATCTCTGCGCCAAGGGGAAAAATGATGATATTTCCGTCATCCTTATGGCGGTGAAACCATCCTATACCCATGGATCCACCTATTTCAAATCGGGGGACACAAGGCTGGGAGAGGACCTGGCTATCATTGAAAATGTTTTCACCACCGGCAGGAAGGTGGTGGGACGCATGGAGCTGGACCAGGGCCTCACCGTGGCCGTCACCGCCTATCCTATTGTGGATAACGCAGGCATTCCCTTTGCGGCGGTATGCTTCATGGCCAGCTCCGTGAAACAGCAGCAGGTGCTCACCGACACTGCCAACCTGGCCCTCCAGGTGCCTTTCAGCACGGCGGACTACTACAGCATCCGTCCCCAGGACGGCATGATCATCCTGGACGCGGCGGGACGCATTATCTATGCCAACGACATGGCGGACGACCTTTACTTCGTGCTGGACAAGGAAGCGGTGGAAAGCCGGGAACTCATCGGCCACACCATCGTCCATTTCCCCCTGGTGGACAAGGTCATGAAGACGGGAAAGCCGGCTTTTGGCGATGAAGTATCGGAAAATGTAACCCTCTCCGCCTGGGGCCTGCCCATCATTTCCGGCGGCCGGGTGACCCGCACGGTGCTGGTGCTGACGGACGTCACCGCCATCCGTGAAAAGGAAAGGCAGATTCTGGTGAAGGATTCGGTGATTAAGGAAATCCACCACCGGGTGAAAAACAGTCTGAACACCATTGCCGGCATGCTCCGTATGCAGGCAAGGCGGGCGAAGGACGAAGATACCAAGGAAGCCCTCCGGCGGGCAGTGAGCCGCATCCTGGGCATATCCCAGATCCACGACATCCTGGCAAGCCAGAGCGGCGACAAAATCGACATGGATATCCTTCTGGACAAAATCACCAAGCTTTCCGTGGACAGTCTGGCCCTTCTGCCGGTGAACGTGGTGAGGGAAAAATCAAGGCGTCCCCTCATTGTGGACTCCGAAAAGGCGGTGCCCCTGGCCATTGCGGCCAATGAACTGATTCACAACGCCATCGACCATGGCTTCAGGGATCTTGCCAAAGGCACCCTCATCGTAGGCACGGAAATCAAAGGCACCGACCTTCACGTATATATCAAAAACGACGGACACCCGCTGCCCGACGATTTCAGTACCAAAACCTTCGACCTGGGCCTCCAGATCGTAAGGAACCTGTCGGAAATCGAACTCAAGGGGAAATTCTCCCTGAAAAATGAAAATCAGATGGTGACAGCCGATATTCTTTGTCCCCTGTCTCTTATGGAGGGATAGTATGGCGGAAAAATACAGAATCGTTATAGCGGATGATGAAGCGCTCATCTGCATGGACCTTCGGGAAATGCTGGAAGAAGCGGGCCACGAAGTGGTGGGCATTGGCTCCGACGGCGTGGAAGCCCTTGACCTGGTGAAGGAAAAGAAACCGGACCTGGTGATACTGGACGTCAAAATGCCCAGACTGGACGGCATCCAGGCCGCCCGCATGATTGCCCATGACAATCTGGCTCCCGTGGTCCTTCTCACCGCCTTCGGTGACGAAGATATGATAGAAAAGGCCAAGAAATCCATGGTCTTTGGCTACGTCATGAAACCGGTGGAAGAAAAGACCCTTTTCCCCGCCATCCAGATCGCCGTAAGCCAGTATCGGCAGAAAAAAGACATGGTGGACCGGGTCAAAAACATGGAAAGAGAACTGGCCGCCCGCAAAATCGTGGACCGCGCCAAGGGACTCCTCATGGACTACTACCATATCACCGAAGAAGATGCCTACCGCCGGATGCAGCAGACCAGCATGAAAAGAGGCATCACCATAGCCGACGTGGCCCAGAAGGTAGTCAAGGAAATCATGGCAAGAAAGAACAGGTAAGAGCTGCCCGCTTTCGCGGGCAGCGGTTTGACAGCCGCTTCGCGGCTGAAGTTTGACGCACCTGTGGCGCGAGGGTTGTGGTGAGGTGCCTTCAAAAATAAAGGGGCGCCAGTATGTATAAAACCGATTTAGTGGGCTGGTGGGCTGGTGTTCTAGTCTGTATTCCCGAAGGGGCCTGCCGCTGCGCGGCAGAGGGCCATATGCCCCTCTGCTGATGTACGGGCCAAGGGTTGCGTCGCTTTCGCTCAGGGGGCAAAGGCCAGTCAAACCTCTGCACCATTTTGTAGGGAGTGCTTTTCAACGTCTTTATGACTCATACTCAATTCATCACAAGGAGGTTTCCATCATGAAGTACACATTTTTAGGACATGCATGCTTTAAAATCGATACAGGGAAAGAAAGACTCCTTTTTGATCCATTTCTTACGGGAAACGGACAGGCTGCCATGAAGGCGGACAAGGTGAGATGCGATTATATCCTTCTTTCCCATGCCCACAGCGACCATTTCGGCGATGCCAATGAGATTGCCCTCCGCACGGGGGCGAAGGTGGTGGCTATTCCGGAGGTTATCGGCCTTTTCTCCAAGTCTCTGTCCAATTTCCAGCCCATGAACCTGGGCGGCACATATCATGCTGATTTCGGCGATGTGAAAATGGTGCAGGCTTTCCACAGCTGCGGCGCAGCCGGCGGAACGCCCTGCGGTTTCATCATTTCCTTTAAGGACGGCCCCACTGTGTACTATTCCGGAGATACGGCCCTTTTCGGTGATATGAAACTTTTCGGCGAGCTCTTTGATATTGACTACGCCATCCTCCCTATCGGCGATAACTACACCATGGGCCCTGATGATGCTATTCTGGCAGGAAAATTCCTGAAGGCAAAGCATGTAATTCCCCTTCATTACGATACCTGGCCCGTCATTTCCCAGAACGTGGAGGATTTCAAGAAGAAGGCTGCCGGCGAAGGACTGGATGTGATTGTGGTCCATTCCGGCGAATCCATCGATTTATAATGATGGCAGAACCATGGATTTCGGATTCATGGTTCTGTTTTTTATGAGGAAAGCGCCGGCTCCATATAAAAGTAAACTCTATGAATGAATCAGTGCTTTTCTGGAATGGTGATGTAGATGAGTAAAGAAGATAAGTTTTTTGAAGCGCTCCGTGACTTCGGTGGTTATGCGGGAAGGGCCGGTTTCCTTCTGGAGGAAACAGCGGAAGGACGAATGGATATTTCCGACGGTTTTAAAGAAATCACCGACGTCAAGAAAAAATGCAGGGATTCCTTCGGCCCTCTGACAGAAAGAATGTACAAGGCCTATAAAGATCCTGCCCAGCTGGACGCTGCGCGGGGGCTGATCGACCGCATGTACCGCATGGTGGATATGGAAAAGAGCGTACTGGGGCAGCTTGACATGACGGTGGCAGGGGAGGCACCGGAAGAATATGCCCTCATGGCCCGCCTGGTATCCTCTTCTTTCCTGGAGATGAAGAAAATCCTGGACTACACGGATAAGATTTCGGAAAACTACATGAAAATGGAAGCCCGCTGCCGCCGCATTTATACCTATGAAGACCGGGGGGATGACTGCTATCGGAAAGTCATGAGGAATCTCTACGGAGAGGAAACGAAAGCCGCAGAGCTGGTATACTGGAAGGAAATCTTCGACCATCTGGAAGAAGTACTGGATGCCGCTGCCGGCGCCGTGCCTCTTCTGCAGAAGATCATTACAAAGTATTGACACGTGGACAGGCCCCTGAGGGCGTGCAGCCGCGGAGCGGCTGGGATCGAAGATCGGGATCGAGGATCGGAGCCCCGTCTCCCACCTGTCATCCTGAGCGCCAGCGAAGGATCGTCGGTCGACCAATTAAAAGGAAGGCCC
>NZ_CALGPS010000202.1 GCF_937959425.1 uncultured Dialister sp. | reverse complement strand
TGCCTCATTTCTCCATGTAACATCCTGCTGAACTGGCCGCGGCCGCGGCCACCCCCTATCCGGCTGCGCCGGACTTCCCCCTATTCAGGGGGCAGAATAAACCGCTCTACGCTTTCCTGCAGAGTCATGTGGCACAATGCTGAGCGTCCATAGGGACACTGTGCACATCCTGCATAGGATGTGCAAGTCGGGCGAAGCACAGCGTCCATAGTGCCCCCGCTTTAGCGGGGGAAAGGTGGTGCCGTAAGGCACCAAAGGGGGAATCGCCGGAATGGTACAGGAAGAGTATGACTGCATTGCGTGTCCCCACACATTTTCTTTCCCCTTGAGGTGGCAAGGGAACGGGATTCGTAGGGAGCCAACGACGACTGAGAATCCCGTGACACGCTTCCCTTTGGGGGAAGTGCCGCGAAGCGGCAAAAGGGTGTACGAGGCAAAGCAACGGTATGTCACTCATTTTTTGACCTGACCGCCGAAAGGCGGCCTGCTCCGCTTTAGCGTTTCATTCCGATTCTTACCTTCATCCACCCCTTCGCCACTACGTGGCCCTCTTCACCGGTCAGTCAAGCAAAAGGTAGGCCTCTCTATATTTCTCGTTTCCCCTTGAGGGGAAGTGCCGCGGAGCGGCAAAAGGGTGTACGAGGGTAAGAATAATTATGATACTCCTTCATCAGTTTATGCAGGGCCAACTTCGACTGACTCGGAGACCCCTATGCAGGGTCTCCGCCTCAAGGGGACGCAAGACGTTACGGGGCTTGCTTTGTGCTACATAATTCGTGCTAAACATTCTGCTGAGTTGGCCACGCACGGTCAGCCAGTTAAAAGGAAGGCCCTTTTATGGGCAGGCTAAGGGCCAACTTTGGCTGACTCGAAGACCCTATGCAGGGTCTTCGCAGCGGCTTTTCCCCCTTTGGTGCCTACGGCACCACCTTTCCCCCGCTGTGCGGGGGCACAACAACCCGTGCTTAAAATTGAGTAACTTCTGAGAAAATGTTTCACGGAGCTTTGTTCTGCCACCGCTTGCGGGGTGGCAAAGGAACTGGATTTGTAGGGAAGCAAAGCGACCCGAAAATCCAGTGACATGCTTCCCTATGGGTAAGTCCCGCGAAGCGGGCAAGGGGGAAACTCTTTTCCATCGCCCGTCAGGGCGGTTAGCTTGTTCTCCCTCGGGCGAAGCCCGGTTGTATGTTTTTCCCAGCTACCAGCCACCAGCTGCCCAGCCACAGTATAACAGGGAGATTTCTCCACTCCTCTTCGCTACGGTCGAAATGACAATGTGGCGCAGCCCACCTCGATCCCGATCTCAATCTCAATCCCAGACGTTTCGCGGCTGCCCCCCTATGAACCCTCACGCTCGAAAGGACGTATCCATAAATTCATCTACCACAATTATGGTATAATAATACCATAGAAAGGATGTGATTTTATGCCCAAGATTATCCCCATCAAAGACCTGAAGGACACAGGAAAAATGTCTGAACTCTGCCACAGCTCCCATGAACCGGTCTTTGTTACGAAAAACGGCTACGGAGACATGGTGCTTATGAGCATGGACGTGTATGAAGAAATGCGCCGAAAAGAAAGCCTTTACAGGGAACTGGAAATCGCTGAAGCCCAGATAGCCGAAGGCAAAGTGGTACCGGCCAAAGAAGCACTGGCGGAATTGAGGAAGAAATATGGCCTATAAACTTCTAATTGCTGAACAGGCAGAGAAGCAAATCGAAAAAGCCATCGTATATGTAACTGAAGTGCTGAAGAACCCGAAAGCTGCTGCCGATATTCTTGATGATATCCTGCACGTCTACAACACCCTGGAAAAGGATGCTGCCAGCTTCGCCTTTTGCGAGGATAGTTACCTCCGGGCAAAAGGATATCGCAAATTTCCCCTTTATAAACATGACTACATTGTTATTTACCGCGTTAATGAAGATATCGTTTATATAACAGGCTTCTTTCATATGCTTGAAAACTACAGAATGAAATTGTAATAAATGAATGCAAAAGGCAGGAAGTACTCCGACACTTCCTGCCCTTTGTACCACAGGGAGATGGCAAGGGATGTAGTGACGCGGTTCTTTTTTCCCCCCATAAACTTGCCCACCCCCGCACTCGGGGGTGGGGGGACCACGTAGTGGTGG
>NZ_CALGPS010000201.1 GCF_937959425.1 uncultured Dialister sp. | reverse complement strand
TGATTGGTGAAGCGTGGTCAAATGACTCGTTACGTATTTCGGGAATCGAGGCTGTATGGTACAGGCTGCCATAAGGCGGGAGATTTCTCGACTCAGAGTTTCAATAGAGTTCGAATACATCTATCATTATACCGACATGACCCCCGCTCGAAATGACAAAGAGGCGGGCAGTTTATCATCATGCCCTGCATTGAAAAAACAACGTAAAAAATGGCTGTGAAAAATGGTAATCATTTCTTCACAGCCATTTTTTATCTGTCTTATTTCAGGACCTGGCGAAGCATCCAGATTTCCTTGTAGAAGCTTTCGATGTAGTCGTCCATGAGGGCGCTGGTGAGGTAGTCCCCTGCTTCATCAGCCGCTTTCTTCACATCCAGCACATCGTCCCGGAGAAGTTCGAAGTCCTTCAGTACGGAAGCAAATGCTTCTTCCGAGGTAAGTTCCCTGTTTTCCGCTTCTTCCACAGCGGTGAGAGCCAGGAAGCCCTTCAGTGTGGATTCGGGCTTGAGGGAGAGCTTCAGCATATCCTCTGCCACGCCGTCCACCATGCCGGCAATCATGTCGTAGTAGCTTTCCAGTTTCGGATGATCATCGAAGAAATGATATCCTTTCAGGTACCAGTGATAGCTCTGCAGTTTGTGGTACTCCACAACCAGGTCCGCCAGCAGTTTGTTCAGTAATCTTTCCATGATAGTTCCTCCTTGTATTAAAAATTGGATTTGATTTTTTATTTCAGAAACCGTATCTATTTATCTCGATTTCTGATATAATTATATCGTCAGAAATGAAATAAAAATAGCAAAATCATATCTACTTTTATAACAATCGTATCAATCGAGGTGAATTATGAAATCCTATGCACTCATCCCCGGCACCCCCGCTGCCGGCAATGCGAAAATGAAGACGCTCTATGCAGGAAAGGAGAAGGGGGAAGAAAATACATCCTCCCTCACCCACTGGCATGAGGAGGCGGAATGCCTCACCCTTCTCACAGGATCCCTTGATTTCCAGGTCAATGAAAGAGTCATCCCCCTCCATGAAGGAGACACTCTCTTCCTCTTCCCCGGGGTCATCCACAAAAACGGGCCGGAGCCGCCGGGCACCACCCTCATCCGGGTGCTGGTGAACGAGGAGGTAATGACGGCGGACAGGGAAATCCAATGCCGCCTCATCCGTCCCTTCCTGGAAAACAGGCAGTCCGATTTCCTTTATATTCCCGCTTCCCGCGACAGGGACGGAGCCCTTTCCTCCCTGCTCCAGGATATGGAAAGGGGAAGCCATGAAAAGGGACTTCTGGGGCGGCTCAAGGTCATCGCCCTTCTCCATCTGCTTCTTCACCGGCTGTGTCTCCTCTTTCCGCCGGAAAAAAAGAAGAGTCCCCTCGCCTCCCCTTCAGACCGGCAGGTCCTGAAGGATATGGCCGACTATATCCGAAGCCGCTACGGGGAAAAAATCACCCTGGACGACATTGCCGCCGCCGGAAAGGTGTCCCGCAGCAAGTGCTGCTCCATTTTCAAAACCTACATGGACTCCTCCCCCATTGATTATGTGAACGGCTACCGGCTGGGCGTGAGCCGCACCCTTCTGGAATACCAGGACACCTCCATCCAGGATATTGCCTATGCCTGCGGGTTTTCCAGCCAGAGCTACTTTACCAAGCTCTTCAGCCGCACCTACCACATGACCCCCAGGGAATTCCGCGCCTCCCGCCGGGCGGGATAAATTTTCAGCAATAAAAAAGAGGCGGTGAAGAAATGATTGAACATTTTTTCACAGCCCCCGCCGCCTGCGGCGACGCCCCCTTCCACCACTACGTGGT
>NZ_CALGPS010000200.1 GCF_937959425.1 uncultured Dialister sp. | reverse complement strand
TTTTGAGGGTGTTTTAGGCTATTTTTGCAAAGGGTGGTTTTTTAACAGCCACTATTTAAGGAGTCCCATGACGAAGCAGTGCATAAAAATTCTTATAAAAGCAGACTCTATGAATTAATCAGTGCTTCCTTAGGCCACTCACAATGACAGACCATAAAAAAAGCACCTTTGGAATTTTCCAAAGGTGCTGATTTTATCGTGGTGCGCTTGGGGAGATTCGAACTCCCGACACACGGTTTAGGAAACCGCTGCTCTATCCAGCTGAGCTACAAACGCATTAGTTTTATTTTACAAAAAGAAATGGAATTTGTAAAGAGATGGGATAGGAGCAGGTAAGTGAAATTTTAAGTGGCAGTTTTACCGGTGAGATGTCTCTGCTCCCCTCTGCTGCGGTGGAAATGACGTCATGGAAGCTTTTCCGCTGCTGTCAGTATCGTCCCGAAAGTGAACCCAAACCATCCGCAGGATTTCCTCTTTCTTCATCCGCCCTGCGTGCAGAGATGGCCTGAAGAGAAGGAACAGCCGTCCAGTCTTTATCTTTCAGCCTGTTCAGCATTTCTCCTGCCTCGTCGGAGGCGGGGCCGTTCATGAAGATGGTGCGGCGAAGGTATTCTTCCACCTTCAAAAGGTTCTGGGGAATGCCGTCTCTTCCCATATAGACCGCAGCCATCATGAGGCCGGCCCAGCTGCTGCCGTCCTGCAGTGCTTTTTCCAGATACTGCATGCCTTTCTCCGGATCCTTTTTCACGCCTTCCCCCAGGATATAGCTTAGGCCCAGATTTTCTTCGGCATACATATTTCCTGCGGAAGCGGCTTTTTCCAGCCAGAGAGCGGCCTTTGCCGGATTCTTCTTCACCGGAACCCGGGGCAGTTCTCCCCTGTAGAGCTGCGCCAGGTACATCATGGCTTCCGGCAGGCCCAAGGCAGCTGCTTCTTTTATGAAGTCCAGGCCCTTCTTTGTATCCCTCTTGATGCCTGTACCGTTGAGATAGAACATTCCCAGCATCAGGCAGCATTCGTCATCGCTATTCTCCGCTCCTTTCTTAAGGAAAGGCACTGCCTTTTTGAGGGCTTGTATTTTCTGTGATCCTACACGGAACCCGGCTTCTACAATGCACTCCGACGCCATGTCATAGCAGGCGTCTCCATTGCCTGCAGCAGCGGCCCTCTGCAGCCATTCATCACTTTTCTTCTTATCCGGCTGGGAGCTCAGTTCTTCATAAAACCGGCTTAAAAGGTACATGCCTCTGCCGCTTCCCAGATCTGCCGCCTTTTCCAGCCAGGCTCTGGCCTTTTCTTCATCCACAGGCACGTCATCGAAAACATGCAAGAGATAGATTTCTCCCAGCCTGCAGGCAGCTTCCCGGGCTATTTCTTTGTCTTTGAAGAGGGCTGCCTTTTCCAAAAAGGGAAGTACCTCCTTCGCCGCTTTCTTTCCTTCCTGCATCAGAATCAAACTGCTCAGGGTCAGGGCCGCATCCTCTCGTCCCTGCTCTGCCGAGACTGCGAGCCAGTCCTTAAAGTGCTGCCCGAAATCGTCCAGCTGCTCCTTTTCTGTAAGCAGGTATAATGTGCCGAAATTCAAAAGAGCTTCATTCCCCGGATGCTCCTTTACTGCTTTTTCAAAAAGAGCCAGTCCCTCTTCTGCCCTGCCCTCATCCGCCAGATTCTGTGCTTTCTCCCGGATTTCTTCCACAATAGAAGAATCCTTGTTTTTCAGGTTTTCATTCTTCATATGTATTTCCTCTTTATGAAATCTTATTTCTCCAGTTTCTTCATCAGTTCCTCATACCACGCCCGGTCGCTTTTGACCAGGAACTTTTCCCTGTGGGCAAGATCCATGCCTGCCTTCTTCATGACCTTCACCACATATTCCGCTTCCTTCCGGCTCACAGCCAGATGGACCGCCGCTCTGCAGTAGAGCTTTTCTCCGGTCTCAGCGTCCTCTACGCCCTGGTACTCTTCGTCCAGAAGGTCTTCAATGGCAAATTTCCGGAGCTCCCAGGGGATTTCCTTCACCTGCCGCATCTTCCCCATGGACTCTATGGCGCGATAGACCGCCTCCAGGGCATCGGGGTCGTCAAAGAAAAAGCCAGCATCATCATCCAGCACATCCAGAAGGGAATGAAGCTGCATGGTCCGCTCGTCCACCGTCCCGGCCAGTCCGTTTTTCCTGCAGCTGGCCAGGAATGGAGCCAGCAGATTGTCATTCCCATCCACAAACCGGGCCACCAGTTTCTGCAGTGCTTCCGCCGGCAGTTTCTGCGCCAGCCTGAAAATGATATCTTCTCTTTTTTCCATCATGTCCGCTCCTTTGGTTAAAATGAAATATGAAATACCTGATAAACCACTGGTTTTATTATACCCCATTGGGGAGGCAGGGTGTGAAGGGGAATCAGCAGGCCGCGGGAGACGGGAAATCTGACGTCTGACGTCTGATGTCTGACGTCTATCGTCTATCATCTTTCCTGCGGCCACAGGCCGGCGGCTTTCATCTGCCTCTTCACTTCTTTTTCCGGTATGGAGAAGTCGCGGCCGAAGAGTTCATGGGTCACGTAGAGAGGTTCCACGGTGTCTATGATTTCCCTGGCTGCGTCGTCGGTGAAAGGCCGGTGCTGATCGATGGCGGTGATGTGCCGGCTGATAATGTCCGGCGTCACAGGGGAGGGAATGGTGCCGGAGAGGCTTTTCCGGTAGGCACCGGAGAGGGAGCAGCTGAGGTGGATGCCCTGGATGAGGGATTTCAGGGAGCCCAGGCGGTTTACCACGTCACATACATAGCGGACACCCTCGGTTTCGATTTCCAGACCAGGACAGGTATTCATGAGATGGCCCGTATCCAGCATGATGCCCACGTTGTTTCCGGGAAGGAGGCGGAAGAAATAGTCCACTTCGTCCGGCTTCAGGGTATAGAGGCCGGGCCAGAAAATGTTTTCAAAGAGCACTTTCACCGTTGGCGGAATTTCAGAGGCCAGGGCGCTGTACACCTCTGCCGCCGCTTTCAGCACGTCCCTGTCGGTGTAACGGAAGCGGCGGGTCCATATTTCATCCAGGGAGCAGTGGGCCACGTGCCACACCAGGTACTCCGGCTTTTCCGCAAGGGCGGCGCGGATGTTGAGACGGATTTTCTCTATCCAGTCCTCCACGGTGGTACCGCCGAAGGTGTCCAGGAGGGACTTTTTTGTGGGGAAATCTTTTTCATAGAAATCCTTCCGCCCCAGATAGAAGTCCATCCAGTCCGGCCAGTAGGCCAGATGGCAGCCCAGGGTGAGGCCTGCCGCCGGATGAGGGGCGGGCTCGGTGCCGTAAACCAGGTTCTCAATGCCGTCCAGATGGAGTTTCCTGACTATTTTTTCTATATCCTCCGCCCGCTCGCCGGGCATGATGTAATGACTGACTGCCTGTTTCAAGGTATCCCTCCTTTGTATGCTTTTCTATACTATAGCACATGGGAGGAGAGACGGGCCGCGGCCCGGGTTCAGAGGGTTCTTAAGATTGACCGGCCTATAGCCGGAGGGTTCTTAGGTTTGACGGCGCCTGTGGCGCCGAGGGTTGTGGTGGCGGCTAACGCCGCAAGTAAAAAGGGGCGCGGCTGACGCCGCAGGTTGTATAGAAAGGTTGTGTAAAAAGGTTGTGTAGAAGGGTTGTGAGGGAAAAGGTTCATGGACACGCCTGTGGCGTGAGGGTTCTGAGGGTTCCCTCCCCCTCACTTATTGTCCCACCCCTATTCAGGGGTCAGAATATAGCCTCTCTATATTTACCGAAAGAGTCATATGACAACGCATAGCCCACTTGCGTTCGGGAATACTTCCCAGCGGGCTGCAGTAAACCGACAGCCGTCAGCCGTCCCACTGTCCCACCAGCCCACCAGCACACTGGTACACTGGTACACCAGCCCATGGCAGCAGCGGATAGCCGCCCATTCCTTTCATGGGGTATAATAAAATCATCATAGACTACAGAGTACAAGGAGGTTTCCCATGGTTGATCCTTTTATCTATTGCAATCCTACGAAAGTGTATTTCGGCCATGATGCCATGAGCCATATTCACGAGGAACTGCCCCGCTGGGGGAAGAATGTGCTTCTGGTGTACGGCGGCGGTTCTATCAAGGAAAGCGGCATTTATGACAAGGTGGTGGATGAAATCAGAAAGGCGGGGGTTTCTGCCTATGAAATCTCCGGTGTGAAGCCAAATCCGGAGCTGCCTCTGGCGGTGAAGGGGGCCCGTTTCTGCCGGGAGGCAGGCATTGACCTCATTCTGGCCGTCGGCGGCGGCAGTGTGATTGATACGGCCAAGGTGATTGCGGGGAGCGCCCTGTATGAGGGAAATCCCTGGGAGCTGGTGAAATCCAGGGCACAGATTTCCCGTGCCCTGCCTCTTTTGGCCATTCCCACCATGGCGGCCACGGGATCGGAGATGAACAGCTGCGCCGTCATTACCAATCCCGACACCCATGAGAAGCTGGGCTGGACTACGGAAGCGCTGCGTCCGAAGGTTTCTTTTCTTGACCCGAAGAATACTTTCACCGTACCTCCTGCCCAAACGGCCTTCGGCAGCGCCGACATTCTGTCCCATATTCTGGAGGTGTACCTGAACCGGGCCGAAGGGTTTGACGCCATGGACGGATTCATGGAAAGCATGATGCGCTCGGTCATCCGCTGGGCGCCTCTGGCCATGGCGGACGGCACCAATGAGGAGGCCCGAGCCAATCTGCTCTGGGATTCCGAATGGGCTATCAACGATCTCATCGACCGGGGGCACTCCGTTTCCTGGAGCTGCCATGCCCTGGAGCATGAGCTTTCCGCCTTCTATCCCGTTCCCCACGGTCTGGGGCTGGCCATCCTGACCCCCGCTTTCATGGAGTATGTGCTGAATGAGGAAACGGCGCCCCGCCTTGCCCGCTTCGCCGTCCGCGTCATGGGGGTGAAGGAAGGGAAGAATGAAATGAAAACCGCCAGGAAGGGCATTAAGAAACTGAGGAAATTCTTCAAAAAGGCCCTCTCCCTCCCCGGTTCCCTTTCTGAAATCGGCATGGACGATGCTCTCTTCGAAGACATGGCGGCCCACGCCATGGCTTGGAAGGGGGAGGATGGCATTCTCCATGGGTTCTCTCCCCTGACGGAAGAGGATCTGCTGGCGATTTACAGGAAAGCATTGTAAAAGGGGCCGCAGAGCGGCCCCTTTTTACACGCCTATGGCGTGAGGGTTCGGGAGGGGAAGGTTCTTAAGTTTGACCGGCCCTTTGGGCCGGAGGGTTCTTAGGTTTGACGGGCCCTTTGGGCCCGAGGGTATGGATTGCCGCTTCGCGGCAATAAGTTTTTAATGCCGCCTGTTGGCGGCATGGCTCGCTCCGCTCGCCTCCCTCTTTCCCATAGGGAAGCATGTCACTGGATTCTCAGTCGCCTATCGGCTCCCTACAGCACGGCTATCACCGACTCACTGGATTCTCAGGTCTCTAACGTTCCCCTACGAATCCAGTTCCTTTGCCACCCTAAAGGGGACGCAAGGGCATTACGGGATTGCCTTCCCGCCGGACAAGTCATTCTATCCGAGCGAAAGCAAAGAATCTTGGTACATGGACGATAGTGACTCATCTGTCACTAAAAACCAGTCGGCGGGAATTGGCCACTATCGTGGCCACCCCCTATCCGGCTGCGCCGGACTTCCCCAAAGGGAAGCGTGTCACTGGATTCTCAGTCGCCTATCGGCTCCCTACGAATCCAGTTCCCTTGCCACCCCTATTCAGGGGGGAGAATAGCCCTCTCTACTCTTTCCCTTCTACTACTTAAGCTACACATAGCTTAACGTTGCTAAAAGTCCCCCAGGCTTTCGGGAATACCATCCGGAATGACCGGTGGGATGTCTGATGTCTGATGTCTGACCGTCTGACCGTCTGACCGTCTGAAGGTCTCCATGCTTTCGGAATTCCGCCCATCGGACATCGGACAGCCGGCCAATTATCCCACGATTTTCCTCATTCTTTCATAGAGTACTGTCAAAGGGAGGCCTACTACGTTGTCATAGGAGCCGTGGATGGATTCCACCAGGAGGGTGCCTATGCCCTGGATGCCGTAGGCGCCGGCTTTGTCCATGGGTTCTCCTGTTTCTATGTATTTCCGGATTTCTTCGTCCTCAAGCTGCCGGAATCTGACTTCTGTGGATGTGACGGTGAGATCTGTTTTTCCCTGATAGAGGACAGCCATGCCGGTTTTGACTGCGTGGGTTTTTCCGGAGAGGGCGCGGAGCATGCGGAAGGCGTCCTCCCGATTTTCAGGTTTGCCCAGGATGTCCTGCCACAGCACTACGATGGTGTCGGCGCCTACGACGGGGATGCCATCGCCCCGGCGGGAGGCGGCGTCTGCCGCTTTGCCGAAGGCGTTGGCGGCGCACACCAGGCTGCTGTGGGCAAAGGGGGCAAATTCCATTTCCTTCTTTTCTTTCCGGATGAAGGACAGGGCTTCTTCTTCGTTTTTGACTTCCGGGAAATCGCTTTTCTCGATGTCCGCTTCCCAGCCGATCCGGTGAATCAGTTCACGGCGGCGGGGTGAGGCGGAGGCCAGCAGGATATGCATGATTTTTATTTCCTTTCTTATAAAAAAACGGCGCTCTGCGCCGCTCTTTTTATTTGTCCCGAAGGGCCCGTTTCAGAATTTTCCCGGACGCATTTTTCGGGAGGGCGTCCATGGGAATGAAACGGCGGGGAATTTTGTAGCCTGCCAGGTTCCGGCTGAGGTATTTGCGGATGCGGGCTTCGTCGAATTCGTACCCGTCCTTCATGACCACATAGGCCCAGACCACCTGGCCGCGAAGGGGATCGGGATGACCGATGACGGCGCATTCGTAGACTCCTTCCACTTCGTAGATGCAGTCTTCCACTTCGCCGGGGTAAATGTTTTCGCCATTCACAATGATGAGGTCTTTCAGCCGGTCTACGATGTAAATGAACCTGTCTTCGTCCATGTAGGCCAGATCACCGGTGTGCAGCCAGCCGTCGGGCTCCAGCACTTTCTTCGTTTCTTCTTCCTTGTGCCAGTAGCCCTTCATCACGTTGTCTCCCCGTACCATGAGCTCGCCCACCGTGCCGGGCTGATAGGGGCCTTCCTTTTCCGTCGCGATTTTCACTTCCACCCCGGGGATGGCAGGACCTACGGTGAGGTACTTCAGCCTGTCCGAGGGAAGGACGCTCACCACCGGCGATGCTTCCGTCAGGCCGTAGCCTTCCCGTACGGGATGGTGGAAACGGTCAAAGAAGGCCTGGGCCACAGGCTGGGGAATGGGAGCGCCGCCGGAAATGAAATCGTGGACGGTCTTCATCACCGCCGGTTCGCCCCGGCGGGCCAGAAGGTTGTACATGGGCGGCACCATAATGGCAATGGTAATGCCGTGCTCCACGATGGCATTGATGATTTCCGTAGGATTCTTCGTGCGGACGATGACGATGGTGCTGCCGTGCATAAGGCCTGCATGGATGACGGTGGTGAGGCCGTAGCAGTGGAACATGGGCAGTACGCAGAGGATTTTATCCTCCGGCTTGAAAATGACCATCTGGGTGAACTGTTCCACATTGCGGACGAAATTCCGATGGGTGAGCATGGCCCCCTTGGGGCTTCCGGTGGTGCCGGAGGTATAGACAAAGGCGCATACGTCGTCTTCCGTCAGGTCTTCCGGGAAGGGCGGCGCCTCCGGCGCCTTCCGCTCCCGGGCCTGGAAATCCAGGTCGTGGATGTCCACAGTGGGCACGGAAACCGTAAGATCCGTATCCGTCACCAGCAGCAGGGCCTCCGCATCCTTCAGGATGTAGTCCACTTCCCGGTCCACCAGGGAGTTGTTGATGGGAATGATGACCGCCCCCAGACTCATCACTGCCAGATGGACATAAATAAACTCCGGCCGGTTGGCGGAGTAAAGCCCCACCCGGCATCCCTTTCTTACTCCCATTTCATAGAGCCGGTTCCGATAGAGAGATACAATCTTCCTCAGTTCGCCATAGGTAACCTTCCCTTCGCCGTCGATGGCCACATGCCCCTCCGGCGCCTGATTGATGATTTCATGAATAAACATAGCGCACCTCACTTTATCTTTTTATTGTAGCAGATTGCAGATTGTATCTCAAATAGGTGGCTTTGGGGCGCAAAAGGGACGCGGCTGGCGCCGCAGGTTGGGACCGCCTGTCGGCGGGAAGGCGCTGCTACCCGTAGAGACGACAGCAGTTAGCACCCAGCCCCTGGCTGGATTCGATTTGTACCTTTGGATTCATCAGCAAGATTCACATTACTATGATTGGCCGCCTTTGGCGGCCACCCCCTATCCCGCTGCGCGGGACTTACCCAAAGGGAAGCGTGTCACTGGATTCTCAGGTCGCTGACGCTCCCCTACGAATCCAGTTCCCTTGCCACCCCTATTCAGGGGGAAGAATATAGCCTCTCTATGCTTACTGAAAGAGTCATATAACACTATGTATAGTGCCGCTAAAAGTTCCCGCTCGGGGAGAAGGTGGGGCCGCAGGCACCAAAGGGGGCGGGCCCGTAGGGCCCGGGGAAGAGAGGGCCGGTTTGGAGGGGAAGGTTCTTAAGTTTGACCGACCCTTTGGTCCGGAGGGTTCTTAGGTTTGACGGCGCCTGTGGCGCCGAGGGTTGTGGTGGCGGCT
>NZ_CALGPS010000199.1 GCF_937959425.1 uncultured Dialister sp. | reverse complement strand
TTTGGTGGCTGCGCCACCACCTTCCCCCCGCAAGCGGGGGGACAATAAAAGGGGCTGAACCCTCTGCCCCCTCACGCCCCGGCGTGTCCATGAACCTTTTCCCCCACAGCCCTTCTATGCAACCTGCAGGCCCCCTTTGGTGGCTGCGCCACCACCTTCCCCCCGCAAGCGGGGGGACAATAAAAGGGGCCGAACCTTCTGCCCCCTCACGCCCCGGGCGTGTCCATGAACCTTTTTCCTCAACCCTTCGACACAACCTGCCGCCGACAGGCGGTCCCAACCTGCGGCGTCAGCCGCCACCACAACCCTCGGCCCCACAGGGACCGTCAAACCAAAGAACCCTTGGGCCGTAGGCCCATCAATCTTAAGAACCTTTTCCCGTTTGCGGGCCCTACAGGCCCGCCCCCCCTTTTGGTGCCTGCGGCACCACCTTTCCCCCTGTTCAGGGGGCACTATGGGTGCTGAACAGTGTGCCACATACGACAATGCATGAAAGCATAGAGAGGTTTATTCTGCCCCCCCTGAATAGGGGTGGCAAGGGGAAGCGAGAAATATAGAGAGGCCTTCCTTTTAGTAGGCTGACCAATCGAAAGGCAGCGCCCTGCAGGGAGATTTCTCGGCTCCCTTTCACTAGCTCCATCGTAAGGCAGGATTCAAACCGGCTTGTACCACCGCTCGAAATGACGGGGGGCCATAGTGGCACAAATGCAAGCCCCGTAACGCTGACTTTATATTGCGCCCATAGGGCGCCACCACAACCCTCGGGCCAGGGGCCCGTCAAACCTAAGAACCTTTTTCCTTTTACGGGCCCTACAGGCCCGCCCCCCTTTGGTGCTAACGCACCACCTTCCCCCCGCAAGCGGTGGGACAATAAGTGAGGGGGAGGGAACCCTCTGCACCCGGAGCGTTCCGCGCTCCACTAGCCACTATCCCACCAGCTCATGAATTCCCTATTTACCTCACTTTACTACAGTGCTATAATACAAAATACAACTAAAGTTTTCCGAAGCCGGACGATGCAGCCTTTTTGCTGCGTGTCCGGCTTTTTGTTTCGACGGGAGGCGTGGAGTATGGGAGAGATATGGAGAGATTTACCGAAGCCCCAGGGGCTGTATGATCCGAGGAATGAGCATGATGCCTGCGGCATCGGTTTTGTGGCGAATATCAAGGGCAAGCGGTCTTACGGGATCGTGGATGATGCGCTGAAGATTCTGGAGAATCTGAAGCACCGCGGCGGGGAAGGCGCGGACCAGAAGAGCGGCGACGGCGCAGGGATACTGACCCAGATTCCCCATGAGTTCTTCCAGCGGGAGTGCGAGGTGCTGGGATTTCATCTGCCGCCGGAGGGAGAGTACGGGGTAGGCATGATTTTTGCCCACCGGTACCGTGATTTCCGGGAGGAGCAGAAGCGGATTTTTGAGGAAATCGTGAAGGAGGAAGGCCAGACGGTGCTGGGTTGGCGGGAGGTGCCTATCGATGAAAGCCTCATCGGCGAGGAGGCCCGGCGCATCCGTCCCCATTTCCTGCAGGTATTTATCGGACGGAATCCGGAGCTTTCGGAGTCCATGGATTTTGAGCGGAAGCTCTACATTATCCGGCGGCGGGCGGAGAAGAAAATCATCCCCCTGTCCGAAGGCATGGGCACGGATTTCTACATTGCCAGTCTGTCGTCCCGCACCATTGTGTACAAGGGCATGCTTACCAGCGACCAGATGCGCCATTTCTATCTGGATTTGTCGGATCTGGATTTCAAGACTGCCATGGCCATGGTTCATTCCCGGTTCAGCACGAATACTTTCCCCAGCTGGGCCAGGGCCCATCCGAACCGCTACATCGTGCACAACGGGGAAATCAATACCATCCAGGGAAATATCAACTGGCTGAATGCCCGGGAGAGCAAGTCCAGGCCTTCGGACTATCCGGAGCTGGCCCGGGCTTTCCCGGTGGTGGACGTGACGGGCAGCGACTCCGCCATGTTTGATAACTGCCTGGAGTATCTCCACATGGCCGGCCATTCCATGGCCCACGCCATGATGGTGATGATACCGGAACCCTGGGAGAAGGATCCCTCCATGAGCCAGGAGAAAAAGGATTTCTACCGGTACCACAATTTCATGATGGAACCCTGGGACGGGCCGGCGGCCATTTGCTTCTGCGACGGCATCACCATCGGCGGCATGCTGGACAGGAACGGCCTGCGCCCCGCCCGCTACTACGTGATGAAGGACGACCGGGTGATTCTGTCCTCCGAAGTGGGCTCCGTGCCAGTGAACCAGGAGGATGTGCTCTACAAAGGCCGCCTGGAACCGGGGAAGATTTTCCTCATCGACACCTCCCAGCAGCGCATTGTGGGAGACGAGGAAATCAAGCACAACATGGCCAAGGCCCATCCCTACGGCACCTGGTGCAAAGAGCACATCCTTGACCTGAAGGATCTGCCGAAGGAGGAAATGGAAAAGCCCGCCCCTGCCCGGCTGGAGGAAGAGCAGCGGGCCTTCGGCTACACCCAGGAGGACATGCGGGACATGATTATCCCCATGGCCCAGACAGGAAAAGATCCCGTCGGCGCCATGGGCATGGATTCGCCCCTCCCCGTGCTGTCGGAGAGGCCCCGGCTCCTGTACGACTATTTCCAGCAGAACTTCGCCCAGGTGACGAACCCGCCTATTGACGCCATCCGTGAAAAAATCGTCACCTCCTCCACGGTGTATGTGGGCAACATGGCCAACATTATGGATCCCGACGAGAAGGGCACCGCCGCCCTGGCCATGGACCGGCCCATTCTCACCAATGAGGAAATGGAAGCGGTGAAACATCTTCAGGACGACCGTCTCCGGCCGGTGGTGCTTTCCCTTCTCTATCCCGAAGGGAAGGGGGAAATGGAGAAAGCACTGGAAGCGCTCTTTGCCAAATCCCTGGAAGCGGTGAAGAAGGGGCACAATATCCTCATCCTCTCCGACAGGGGCGTGGACAGGGAGCACCTGGCCATCCCCGCCCTGCTGGCCTCCTCAGGCCTTCACAATTTCCTCATCCGGGAAAAAGTGCGGCCGGACGTAGGCATTATCCTGGAGTCCGGCGAACCTCGGGAAGTGCACCATTTCTGCACTCTCATCGGCTACGGCGCCACCGCCATCAACCCCTACCTGGCCCTGGACACGGCCCGGGATCTGGCGGCAAAGGGAAGGCTGGGGAATGTGACGGAGGAAGAAGCGCTTCAAAATTACATGGACGCAGCGGTGAAGGGCATCCTCTCCGTCATGTCCAAAATGGGCATTTCCACCGTGAAGAGCTACCACGGCGCCCAGATTTTTGAAGCCGTAGGCATCGGCAGAGAAGTGGCAGATACCTATTTCGGACACACCGCCTCCCCCGTAGGCGGCCTGGGCATGGCGGACATGGAAGAAGAAAACCGCCGCCGCCATGAAGAAGCCTATGGCAGGAAGAAAGGCCTTCCGGCAGGGGACGTTTTCAAATACCGCAGAAACGGCGACGAACCCCACATCCTGTCTGCAGAAGCCATCCGCCTCCTCCAGCAGGCCTGCCGCACTGGAAGCTACGAACTTTACAAAGTGTATGCGAAAAAGGTGAATGAGCCCCTCATCCGCCTCCGGGACCTTCTGGACTTCACCTATCCCGCCGGCTGCAGCATTCCCATCGAAGAAGTGGAAAGCACGGACTCCCTCATCCGCCACTTCCGCACCGGCGCCATGAGCTATGGCGCCTTGAGCAAAGAAGCCCACGAATGCATTGCCAAAGCCATGAACGCCCTCCACAGCCGCAGCAACACCGGCGAAGGGGGCGAAGACGCAGAGCGGTTCGAACCCCTCCCCGACGGCAGCAGCATTAACGATGAAATCAAACAGGTATCCACCGCCCGCTTCGGTGTCACGGGGAACTACCTGGTTCACGGTTCGGAAATCCAGATCAAGTGCGCCCAGGGTGCTAAACCGGGCGAAGGAGGCCACCTCCCGGGCAGCAAAGTGGATCCCGCCATCGCCCGCACCCGCCGCTCCACACCCGGCGTATCCCTGATTTCCCCGCCGCCCCATCATGACGTATACTCCATCGAAGACCTGGCGGAGCTCATCTTTGACCTGAAAAACGCCAACCCCAGAGCGGAAATCAACGTGAAACTCACCGCCGGCAGCGGCGTAGGCACCATTGCCGCAGGCGTAGTCAAAGCCAAGGCCGACGGTATCACCATCAGCGGATACGACGGCGGCACCGGCGCCTCCCCCAGAACCAGCATGCGCCATGCAGGGCTCCCCTGGGAAATCGGACTCTCCGAAGTGCAGCAGGTACTCCTTCTGAACCAGCTTCGCGACCGGGTGAAACTGGAAACGGACGGCAAACTTTTGACCGGCCGGGACGTGGCCATCGCTGCCCTTCTGGGGGCTGAACTCTTCAGCTTCTGCACCGGCCCCCTCATCGCCCTGGGCTGCCAGATGTACCGCGTCTGCAACAGGAATACCTGCCCTATGGGCATCTGCACCCAGAATGAAAAACTGAGGAAACGGTTTACCGGCAAACCGGAATACGTGGAAAACTTCATGCGCTTCGTGGCCGAAGACCTCCGGGAAATCATGGCCCGCCTGGGCTTCCACACCCTGGAAGAAATGGTAGGAAGAAACGACCGTCTCAAACAGAAAGGCCTCACCGGAAACCCCAAGGCAGACACACTGAACCTGGACGCCCTCCTCTTCCGCCCCTATACTGATATTTCCGTGGGACACCATTTCATGAAAAAACAGGACCATGAAATGGAAAAGACCCTGGACATGGCCAAACTGGTACGCATGTGCAAACCCGCCCTGGACGAAGGAAAACCGGTACGGGCCAAACTCTTCATCAAAAACACCAACCGCGTCACCGGTACCATCGTAGGCAGTGAGATTTCCAGAAGGTACGGAGAAAAAGGACTGCCGGAAGACACCATCCGCCTCTCCTTCGCCGGATCCGCCGGACAGAGCTTCGGCGCCTTCATCCCCAAAGGCCTCACCCTCACACTGGAAGGCGACGCCAACGACTACGCCGGCAAAGGCCTCTCCGGCGGCAAAATCATCATCTATCCACCTAAAGAAGCCACATTCAAAGCAGAAGACAACGTCATCATCGGCAACGTAGCCTTCTTCGGAGCCACCGGCGGCAAAGCCTTCGTCTCCGGAAGGGCCGGCGAACGGTTCTGCGTCAGAAACAGCGGCGCTACCGTGGTGGTGGAAGGCGTAGGCAACCACGGCCTCGAATACATGACCGGCGGCAAAGCCGTCATCCTCGGCAGGACCGGCCTCAACCTGGCAGCCGGCATGTCCGGCGGTATCGCCTACGTAGTAGACCTGGACGAAAGACTGGTAAACCACGAAATGGTTCATGTCGAACCGCTGGATAACCCGGAAGAAGCGGAAGAAGTCAGGAAACTCATCGAAGAACACTACATCTGCACCAGAAGCGAAAGAGCCGAAGAAATCCTGGCCCAGTGGAACCGCTTCCTCCCCCGCATCAGCCGCATCATCCCCAAGGACTACGAAGCCATGGAAGCCGAAATCCGCCGCCTCATGAAACAGGGGAAGACAAGAGAAGAAGCGGAAAAAGAAGCCTTTGAAGAAAAATTTGGGAAGTGACAGGGGATAGACATCAGACTTCAGACGTCAGACATCTGACTTCCCGCCGCCTCGCCGGTCATCCTGAGCACAGTGAAGGATCTCGGTACGTGCCGATAGTGAGGTAAAGACAGGTAAATACCGGTAAATACCGGTCGGCGGGAAGGAAATCCCGTAATGTAAGGCTCCTTCCGCTGGAAGGAGCTGGGGGGCAGGGCTGAGGATAGGCCTTTGCGGAGCAAAGGCGCCACCGTCAGGCGGCAATCCACAACCTTCAGCGGCCAAAGGCCGCCGTCAAACTTCAGAACCCTCCGGCCATAGGCCGGTCAAACTTAAGAACCTCTTCCACAACCTGCGGTCCCTACGGGCCCGTCCCCCTTTGGTGCCTGCGGCACCACCTTTCCCCCTGTTCAGGGGGCACTATGGGCGCTGAACAGTGTGCCACATATGACACTGCAGGAAAGCGTAGAGAGGACTATTCTCCCCCCTGAATAGGGGGGAGTCCGGCGCAGCCGGATAGGGGGTGGCCACGATAGTGGCCAATTTCAGCAGAATGATGAACATAGAAATGACACAAATAACTTTATTGGCACAAACTCTTGCGTCCCCTTGAGGCGGAGACCCTGCATAGGGGTCTCCGAGTCAGTCGAAGTTGGCCCTTAGCCTGCCCATAAAAGGGCCTTCCTTTTGTCTGGCTGACCGGTGAAGAGGGCCACGAAGTGGCGAAGGGGTGCACAATGGCACATGACGAAATGATACTCTACGCTGATGGAGCCCGCCGCCGTCAGGCGGCATATATAATCATTGCCGCTTCGCGGCAATCCACAACCCTCGGGCCCAAAGGGCCCGTCAAACTTCAGAACCCTAAGAACCTTCGCCCCCCCTTTTGGTGGCTGCGCCACCACCTTCCTCCCGCAGGCGTTGGGACAACAGGGGAGAGAGAGAACCCTCTGAACCCTTGATCGGGATCGGGGGAGCTGGCTTTCTCCCCCCCACAAACTTGCCCACCCCCGCATGCGGGGGTGGGGGGACCACGAAGTGGTGGAAGGGGGAGGCGAGCGAAGCGAGCCCATGCCGCCTTTGGCGGCATAAAAACTTATTGCCGCGAAGCGGCAATCCACACCCCTCGGGCCCAAAGGGCCCGTCAAACTTCAGAACCCTAAGAACCTTCGCCCCCTTTGGTGGCTGCGCCACCACCTTCCTCCCGCAGGCGGTGGGACAACAGGGGGGGGAGAGAACCCTTTGAACCCTCACGCCCACAAGGCGAAGCCACACGGGGCCAATCAAAAAGACGAATCTGCCAATCCGCAGATTCGTCTTTTTGATTTCCTATTTCAGGAACTGGCCCAGCTCCTTCACCGGCATGGTGTAGAGGAAGCCCTTTCCGATTTCCTTGATCAGGGTGATCTGGATTACATCGCCCTTGATTTTTTTATCGTGCTTCACCGCCTCGTAGAGAATGTCATAGGGAATGGTGGTGCTGGTAGGCAGGGACAGGGATTTCAGCACGTACTCCAGCCGGGAGGTGGTGCCCCTCTTGGTGAGGCCTTCCAGCTCCGAACGGCGGGTGATGAGGTACATACCAATGGCCGTGGCCTCGCCGTGGGTGATTTCTGCGTCATTATACCGAAGGCACCGCTCGATGGCGCCGCCGATGGTGTGGCCGAAGTCCAGAATCCGGCGCTCTCCTTTGGAGAAAGGATCTATTTCCACATAGTGGGCCTTGATGGTGCAGCAGCGGCGGATGATTTCCGGCAGCACCCGGTAAATATCCATGTCCGACGACACCTGTTCGAAAAGCTCAAACAGCGCCTTGTCCGCCACACAGCCCAGCTTCACCGCTTCCCCCAGACCGTTGTGGAAATAGCGGCGGGGCAGGGTCTTCGCCATGCCGGGGTCGATGAAAACCGCCTTGGGCTGGTAGAAGGTGCCTACCACATTTTTCCCGGCGGGTATATCCAGATCCAGGGTGATTTTCCCGCCGATGGAACTGCCGATCTGGGACAGCACGGACGTGGGGAACTGGATATAAGAAATGCCGCGGTGGTACGTGGCTGCCGTGAAGCCGGTAATATCGCCCACCACCCGGCCGCCCAGAGCCACCAGGGCATCACTGGAACCAAGGCCGAAATCCACCAGAGCGCCGTACACCCGGCGCACAATGCCCAGGGTGCGGGACTTCTCACTGGAAGGCACCACGATCATCTGGGTGCGCACCCCTGCATCCTCCAGGGATTTCACAAGACTCATGCCGTAGAGCTTGTCAATGCCGTCCTCCGTAATGACAGCCACCTTCTCGGCGCCTGTCAGGTCACGGATCGCCGGCCCTGCCTTCCGCACCAGCCCTGAATCGATGAGGATGTCGTAGGAGTCCTTCCCCAGGTTAATATGAATTTTATCCATATCCAAATCACCTCTTTCAAATGGTCTTCCTTTATTTCTATTATACATCACATACCATGGAAATGGATATTTCAAAAATCCTTCCCCTGTTTCAGTCCAAAAAGGAAAAGGCCCCTGCCCTTCTGCCTAAGGGCGCCCCTCCTTCCTGCCGGCCCTGTAAGAAGAAAAAAGGAAATTGCAGGCTGCGACGCAGAACTTGAGTTCGATTTCTATTTCATCTATGCTGAAACCAGCCGCGGAAATACAAAAGGCATGCCGGAAACGGACAGCAGATGAAAAAGGAAAATCATTATGAAGAAGAAAAGAAATGGATTCAGGAAGCCCGGCAGGGAGACAAAGAGGCCATGATGCGCCTCCTTAAGAAATATGAACCCCTCCTCCGGAAACTGGTGGCAGGGGAAACCAGACTGGACTGGGAAGACCTGCTCCAGGACCTCACCCTGGCCTTCATTAAAGGCGTCAAAGCCTACGACAGCGCCAAAGGCGTGTACTTCGCCTACTACATACGCCGCCTCCTGTACTGGAAAAAAGGGGACATCATCAAAACCGCAGCCAAACGGTTCAGAAGCGAAGTCCACTCCCTGGAAGGACTGGAAGACATCCCCGATGAAAGGGCGCCCCTGAAAATGGACCCCATGGAAGCGGTGCGGAAAATCGCCGACAGCCTCCCCTTCACGCCGGAGGACCGGGAACTCCTCGCCGCCATCCTCCGGGGAGACAGCTGGCAGGCCATCACCGGCCGCACCGGCATGAGCCGCGCCACCTACTACCGTGCCAGAGCCCGCCTCTTCGCCTGCCTTCGGAAAGAAAAAGACCGGTTCCGGGATATGGTGGAAGGGGACGACGAGAAAGGGTAGACGTCAGGCTTCCCGCCGACCCCTTGCCGCTGGGCAGACGGAATGCTTTGAAAAATAGTATAATGGAGAAAAATGATGGGTTATGAAAACATAACGCGTCATGCGGCAAGCGCGAGCCCCAAGCGCCCAAAAGAAAAAGGCATGAAATCCGCTGGTATGGGAACTCTCGAAATCCCGGTTCGCGGAAACCACGCCGATTCGTGCGGCCATCAGGGGACCGCTTGACCATACTGTCGTTTCCCTTGTGGGAAGCGTGGATTGAAATAGGGAACAGGACTGGTAATTCTTCCATGTTTTGACGTCGCTTCCCTCACGGGAAGCGTGGATTGCAACACTTCCGGAGAAATGGCGGATAGCCGTCCTAATCGGCCCTTCCCTTGTTGAGAGATGTGGCTTGCAAAAACTTCCTGGAGCTCTAACCATAGAGCTTCAGGAAGTTTTTGCTTGTGCAGAAGAAAACATAATCTATTGCAGGCCGGAATACATTGTGACGTTTCACAAAAGTGTGGGAGGCCTTTTTATTTTGCCATATACTGTCATGGGGATATTGTATAATATAAAAGGAAAAGTGGTTTGATTTGGAAAGCTATGAGATTCGATGATATGAAGAGGTGCAGGATATGGCACGAGCTGTTAAGAAAGATAAAGAAGTATCTCTGGAAACGGTTTTATGGAACTGCCGGGTGGCGCTCCGCGGCGTAGGAAGCACGGAGAAAAACAGGGATGCCGTGATTTCCCTGGTGTTCCTGAAATTTGCAGGCGATAAGTTTGAGAAGAGGTACGAAGCGCTGAAGAAGTCCTATGGCAATGATAAAGGACTTTTCAATATCCTCAAGGAGAAGCCGGCTTCCTATAATTCGGATAATGTTTTTTATCTGAATGAAACATCAAGGTGGCCCTATATCGTGGCCCATGCCGGTGACAATGATATCGCTGTCATTCTGGATAAAGCCATGGCAGACATTGAAAGACTGAATCCTTCCGTGCGCGGCGCCCTGTCCGCACGGGATAAGGATGGCAATCCCATCTATACGTTCTTTGCCACCCTGGGCGCCAGCAATACGAAGCTGAAGGACTTAATCGATAACGTCAATAAAATCGACGCCAAGCAATTTAAGGAAGAAGACCTCATCGGCCGGGTCTATGAATATTTTCTTCGCATCTATGCAGCTTCCGGCACCAAGGAGGACGGAGAATTCTATACACCTTCATCAGTGGTAAAACTCATTGCAGAGCTCATCGAACCCTACAGCGGCGTCGTGTATGACCCCTGCTGTGGCAGCGGCGGCATGTTTGTGCAGTCCATGAAATTTGTGGACCGGCATAAGGGAAACAGGAACCAGGTGTCCATCATAGGGCAGGAAAGCAAACCGGACACCTGGCGCCTGTGCAAAATGAATCTGGCTATCCGTGGCATTTCCCATAATCTGGGCGAAAAGAGCGCCTCTACCTTTACCGAAGATCTCCACAAGTACAGGAAGGTGGACTACGTTATGGCCAACCCGCCCTTTAACCTGAAAGGGTGGCGCGGGGAGGACGAGCTCACCGATGATCCACGCTTCAAGGGCTATGGCGGTGTCATGCCGCCGGTGGCCAATGCGAATTATGCCTGGATAGAGCACATCATTTCCAAGCTGGACGTAATGCACGGTATTGCGGGATTCCTTCTGGCCAACGGTGCACTGAATGCCGGCGGCGATGAGCAGATCATCCGGAAATCCATTCTGGAAAAGGACCGGGTGGAAGCCATTATCGTGCTGCCAAGGGATATGTTCTACACCACCGATATTTCTGTCACCCTCTGGATTATTAACATGAACAAGAAGGCGGGAGAAGTGCACGGACGGCCGGTGCGGGACCGGAGCCATGAAGTCCTTTTCATGGACCTTCGCACCTGGAACCAGAATGTAGATGAAATCGTCATCGACAAGGGCAAGAAAAAGAAAAAAACCACCCTGACCGATGAGCAGATTCGCCGGGTGAAGGAAATCTATAACCACTGGCAGTCACCGGACCGGTCCCTCTATCAGGACGTGCCGGAACTGTGCCGCTCTGTAACCCTGGATGAAATCCGGTCCAAGGACTACTCCCTAGCGCCCAGCAAGTATATCCAATTCATCGACCATGACCTGGACATCGACTACCCGAAGGAAATGGCCCGCATCCGGCAGGAAATGAAGGAACTGATGAAGAAAGAAAAGCAGTCCCAGTCCATGCTGGAGGAAGCATTCAGGGGGATCGGCTATGGCATTGACTAAGTATAGGCTGGGAGATTTGATATATGAAATTGATAGAAAAAATTCAGATCAAAAATATGGATTGAGGTCGGTTAGAGGTATTTCAAATAATAAGGAAATAACTCAAACAAAAGCATCAGTAACAAATGACGTGATATCCAAATTTTATGTCATTAAACCCGAAGAGTTTATATATAATCCACGTACTACACGAATGGGTGACAAGGTTGGACTGGGATTTAATAACACTAAAGAAACACTGCTCTTTTCATTCAATAACATAGCATTTGGGATAAAGAGCGAAGCGAAGTGTATTTTGATTCCACAATATCTTTACATGTATTATAACAGACCAGAATTTGATAGATATGCGATTATAAATTCATGGGGAAGTGCTACTGAACTTTTCACGTTTAAAGAAATGTGTGACATTGAAATCAATCTCCCTCCCCTGGCTGTACAGCAGAAGTATGTGGCCATCTATGAAGCCCTCCTGGCCAATCAGAAGAGCTATGAAGAGGGGCTGGATGATTTGAAAACAACTGTGGATGCTATCTTAGATAAAGAAAAGTCTTTATCAGATAAGGTGCCTGTAGGTGACTTGCTTGAAGAAGTTGACCAGAGAAATGAAGATGGTTCTATCACCGATGTTCAGGGGATTAATATCACAAAGCAGTTCATGCCTTCTGTAGCGAATACAATGGGAGTTAACCTTAAACGATATAAAGTGGTTAAAGAAGGACAATTTGCCTATAGCGGTATGCAGACGGGAAGGGACAGATGCATCAGAATTGCTTTATTACAAAAAAGTGCACCCGTCATTGTTTCGCCGGCCTATACTGTACTGCAGACAAAGTCCATTCGTGTAATTCCTGAATATATTATGATGTGGTTTTCCCGCCATGAAAGTGACCGGAGAGGCTGGTTCATGAGCGATTCAAGTATTCGTTCAAATCTGGATTTAGACCGATTTTATGAAACTAAAATTCCACTTCCGGATATCAGGAAGCAGAAAGCGATTTCCGATATATATTCCGCCTATGTGGACCGAAGGGCTATCAGCGACCGTTTGAAAGAAGAAATCAAGAGTATATGTCCCGTATTAATCAAGGGCTCCCTGGAGGAAGGGGAAGGCTGAGGAAAGGGGATGGGCACATGGATTATCATTTCGAGAGGGGAAAGTTTGAGGAAAAGGACCTGGAAGAGGCCATTATTTCCCTTTTCCGGCAGCAGGGCTATGAGTATACCTACGGAGATACCATTCACCGCAGGTATGAGGATGTGCTGCTGGAGGAGGATTTCCGGACTTTCCTAAGCCGCCGGTATGGGGAAAAACACCTCAGCGACGGAGAGATGAAGAAGATTTTCAACATGCTGGCCCTGATTCCGCCTGTGCCGCTGTATCATGCCAGCCGGCAGGCTTTCCATCTGGTGACAGAGGGCTTTGACCTGGTGCGTGACAGGCCAGGGGAGGTGGCTCTTCATATTGATTTTCTGGATTTCGACCATCCGGATAACAATATCTTCCGGGTGGTGAACCAGTATTCCGTGCTGGGAGAGCACCTGCGCCGCCCGGACCTGCTCCTTTTCCTCAATGGCATTCCTGTAGGCATTTTTGAGTTCAAGTCTGCCATAGAGGAAGGGAAAACCATTTATGACGGATGGAAGCAGATTTCCATCCGGTACCGGCGGGATATTCCCAATCTTCTGAAGTTCTGTTTCCTATCGGTTATCTGCGACGGGGCGAATACCAGGCTGGGCAGTATTTTTACGCCCTATCCCTTTTACTATGCCTGGAATAAGGTGAATGAGGAGGAGACCGTTGCCCATGGTATCAGCTCCCTCATGACCATGATTGAAGGGGCCTTTGCCAGGGACCGTATATTGAAAATCCTGCGGGATTTCATCTTTTATCCGGACAACAGCGACAAGGATGAGGTCATCGTGTGCCGGTATCCTCAGTTTTTCGGCGCGGAGAAAATGGCGGCCAGCATTAAAAAGCATATGCGGCCTGCGGGAGACGGGAAGGGCGGTACCTATTTCGGCGCCACCGGCTGCGGTAAGACCTATACCATGCTTTTCCTGTCCCGGCTGCTTATGCTTCGAGATGCGGAAACTTTCAGGAATCCCACCATCATTCTTCTGGAGGACCGGGATGATCTGGATACCCAGACGTCGGAGCTTTTTACGACGGCCAAGACCTATCTGCACCAGAGTGATGTGAGGAGTATAGAAAGCAGGGATGACCTGGAAAAGACGCTCAGGGACAAGCCCAGCGGCGGTGTCTATATCACCACGATCCAGAAGTTCTGTGAAAGCACGGGCCTGCTGTCGGACCGGAGCAATATCATCTGCCTGTCCGATGAGGCGCACCGCACCCAGACCAATACAGGCTCCCGGCTGAAGAAAACGGATAAGGGTGTGTACACCACTTTTGGATTTGCCAAATATCTGCGGGACAGCTTTCCCCATGCGGTGTACTGCGGATTTACCGGAACGCCTATCGATGAGACGGTGGCTGTTTTCGGTGATGTGGTGGACAGCTACACCATGAAGGAATCCAGTGATGATGGCATCACGGTACGCATTGCCTATGAGCCCCGGCTGGCCAGGGTGCTTCTTTCCGATGAACAGGCCAGGGATATTGAGAAGTATTATGAGAAATGCATAGAGGAAGGGGCGAATCCTTCGCAGGTGGAGGAAAGCAAGCGGGCCATGAGTACCATGGCAGCCATACTGGGCCATCCGGAGCGAATCAAAAAGATGGCGGCGGATATTGTCACCCACTATGAAGCGCTCTGCGCGGAGAAGCCGGAGGTGGTGCAGAAGGCCATGATTGTGTGCGCCGACAGGCAGAACGGGTTAAAGCTGCTGAAAGCCATCGAACAGCTGCGGCCGGAGTGGGCGGTGCCCCATAAATCTGAGAATGAAGAAAAACTGGACCGGGAAGCGCTGGATAAACTGGTGGCTCTTCCGAAAATCAATCTGGTGGCTACCCGCGGTGAAGACGATGAGAAGGAACTGTTTGACCGCTGCGGCACGAAGGAGTACCGCAAAATGCTGGAAAAGCAGTTTAAAAACACAGATTCCAATTTCAAAATCGCCATCGTGGTGGATATGTGGATTACCGGCTTTGACTGCCCTTCTCTTTCTGTCATGTATATCGACAAGCCCCTCAGAAAGCACACCCTGATACAGACGATTTCCAGAGTGAACCGTGTATTTGAAGGGAAAGACCGGGGTCTGGTGGTGGACTATATCGGCATCAAACGGGATATGGCGGAGGCAGTGAAACAGTACGGCAGCCTTCAGGAAAATCCTATCGACGAGCTTCCGGTTTCCTTATCCATTTTCAGGAATCATCTGGCCATGATAGGGGACCTGCTTTCCCGTTTCGACGCATCCCGCTTTTATAAGGGAACTCCGCTGGAAAGGCTTGTCTGCCTGAATGAAGCGGCGGAATATGTGCAGTTCTCCAGGGATAGGCAGACCCGCTTTATGGGCCTGTCACGGCGACTGAAGGGAGCTTACCAGATCTGCTTCCCTTCCGGTGAGCTGACGGATCAGGAAACCGCAGAGGCTCAGTTCTATCTGGCCATCCGCTCCATTATTTACAAAGAGACCCGTGGAGATGCACCGGATGCGGAAATCATGAACCGGGCAGTGGAAGGCATGGTAAGGGATGCCATCACCTGCACCGGTATTGAGAATATTGTGGATGAGCAGAAATCGGTGGATATATTCAGCGATGCATTCCTTGAAGAACTGAAAAAGGTGAAGCTGCCTATCACGAAATTCAATGCCCTCCTGAAGCTCCTGAAAAAGGCTATTACCTCCTATGGTCGGACAAATAAAGTCAAATCCATCGAATTTGCGGAAAGACTGAGGAAGGTGGTGGATGCCTATAACAGCCGGGATAAATTGGTCTTTACCAGTGAAGTGGTATCGGATTTCGTAAACGACCTCTCAGATCAGCTCATTTCCATCATGAAGGATTTACAGAAGGATAAGGTGTCCTTTGAAAAGATGGGGATTACCTTCGAGGAAAAGGCGTTTTATGACATCCTTGTGAAGGTACGGGATGACCATGGCTTCCCCTATGCCGATGACAAATGCATCCTGCTGGCCAGGAAAATCAAGGAACTGGTGGATGATAAAGCTCAGTACGCAGACTGGTCCACCAAGGATGATATCAAAAACCAGCTGAATATGGACCTCACCGTTCTTCTCTACAAAAACGGCTATCCGCCTGAATGGGATGATGAAGTGTTTGAAAAAGTGCTGGAACAGGCGGAGAACTTTAAGAAACATGAGTAAAGGGCGGCATGGTTGCAGGGAATGTCTAGGGAAGCGAAAAGGAGTATGTGAAAAAGTGCCAGGAGAGTGTGATTACTTGTGATATTCCCACTATTATGGGCGGTTTGGTAGGCATTTATAATGCTCGCTTGTTTTTGTCTGTGCTTTGCCAAAATTGTTTTAAGAAAATATTGTTATGCTTACATATGAACCTGGCTCAGAAGTCTCTTGCAGGACCTCTGTCTTCCAAAGGAAGGAGGCTTTTAATTTGCGCCCGCAGGGCGCCACTACAACCCTCAGGCCCGAAGGGCTTGTCAAACTTCAGAACCCTTTCCATCGTAGCATACGGGCCCTTCGGGCCCGTCCCCCTTTGGTGCCTTCGGCACCACCTTCCCACCCGCAAGCGGGGGGACAATGAGGGGAGAGGCCGAATCCTCTGAACCTTTTATACAACCCCCGGGTCCTGCCCCCTTTGGTGCCTTCGGCACCACCTTCCCGCCCGCAGGTGGGGGGACAATGAGGGGAGGGCCGCAGGCGGGGCAATAAAGTTTGTCAGCTGTCCCGTACTCATATTTCTGAAATTTCCCTCTTGACGTTTTTTAAATGCTATTGTATCCTATGTACATAACAAAGGACCGCAAGGTCACAAGTACATATTTTTTGACAAGGATGTCTGATAGTGAATGGTTCACATCAGGCTTTTTCTTTTGGACAAGGGAGCCCGGAAATGTTTTCCGGGCTCTTTCGCTTTTCATAAGGAGGGCCGCCGTTCATGGTCAGGCATCTTTTTCAGGAGGGAGTGGGTTTTATGAAAAAAATGGAAGCCGTATTGCGAAAGTGGCCTCTGCTTCTGGCAGCGCTGGCCACGCCGGCGGTGGCTATGGCCGCGGAGCCGGAGGGCAGGTATTCGTCGGTGGATACGATCTGGGTGCTTTTAGGGGCTATCCTGGTGTATTTCATGCAGCCGGGGTTCGCCATGGTGGAGACGGGGCTGACCCGGGCGAAGAACGCAGGCAACATCGTCATGAAGAATTTCATGGATTTTGCCCTTGGCACTGTGGTGTTCTGGTTCCTTGGCTTCGGCCTCATGTTTGGCGAGGATATCGGCGGCATCATCGGTACGCCGGATCTCTTTGTCACTCATTTCCAGGTGCCCGATGATGCAGGTTATACCTCCATGGCATACCTCTTCTTCCAGACTGTGTTCTGTGCAACTTCCGCTACCATCGTTTCCGGCGCCATGGCAGAACGGACGAAGTTCTCCGCTTACTGCGTGTACTCCGTTATTATTTCCCTTCTGATTTACCCCATTTCCGGTCACTGGATCTGGGGCGGCGGCTGGCTTGCGGAAATGGGATTCCATGATTTCGCCGGCTCCACCTGTGTCCATCTGGTTGGCGGCGTATGTGCCTTCGTCGGTGCATGGCTCCTGGGACCCAGAATCGGCAAGTACAATAAGGATGGCAGCGTGAACGCCATCCCCGGCCACAGCATTACCCTTGCCTGCCTGGGCATGTTCATCCTGTGGATGGGCTGGTTCGGATTCAACGGCGGCTCCACCGTTTCCATGACCGGTGACAAGACCATCGAATCCGCCGGTCATATCATGATTACTACAAACCTGGCCGCAGCGGTAGCAGCCTGCACCACTATGATTGTGACCTGGGTGAAATACGGCAAGCCCGATGTGTCCATGACACTGAACGGCGGCCTGGCAGGCCTGGTGGCTATTACCGCCGGCTGCGACACCGTCACCGTTCCCGGCTCCTTCTTCATCGGCCTCATTGCCGGCGTATTCATTGTTTATGCTGTTGAATTCATTGACCAGAAATTGAAAATCGATGACCCCGTAGGTGCCATTGCAGCCCACGGCGGCTGCGGCGCTCTGGGCACCATCCTTACCGGTTTCTTCTCCGAATCCGATGGTCTCCTCTACACCGGGGATCCCCATTACCTCTTCGTCCAGATTCTGGGCGTTGTGGCAGTAGCTGTTTACGTATTCATTGCCATTAACATTGTATTCCGTATCATCCGTGCCACCATCGGCCTCCGCGTCAGCGAAGCAGAGGAAATCAACGGCCTGGACTTCGAAGAACACGGCCTGGCCTCCGCTTATGCAGATTTCATGATGGTTCCGAAAACAGCAGAAGAAAAGATCGAAGCCGGCAAGGCTCCGAAGAATGCGGTAGAAATTCCTATGGATAAGGAAATACCGGAAACGGTGGTACCAAAGGAACCGCCGGCTGACGGTCACCGCCTCTACTGCGTCACCATCATTACTTCCGACAAGCGTTTTGAAATCCTGAAAACCGCCATGGAAGCCATCGGCATTACCGGCATGACCGTGACGAAAGCCCTGGGCTTCGGCCTTGAAAAGGGTCAGACCCAGATGTATCGCGGCGCTGCGGTTTCCGCCAAACTTCTTCCGAAGGTTCGTGTGGATATGGTCGTATCCAAGATTTCCCCAAGAACTGTCATCGAAGTGGCCAAGAAAGCCCTTTACACCGGCAAGTACGGCGACGGCAAAGTCTTCGTCACCACCGTGGACAATGCAGTCAAGATCCGCACCGGCGAAGAAGGCTACGATGCCCTCCAGGACTATCCTATCGAAGAAGACAAATAATGATGCAACGCAAAGAGCTGCGCTTTGGCGCAGCTCTTTTTGCGTGGAAAGGGGGAAAAGGGAAATAAAGGTATACTTATTCATGAAATCAAAGGAATCGCCCTTTTTCACAGACTTATTCACAATCTGTTTATAACTTCAAAATGAGAATGGGAAATATAGAAAACAAGGGGAGGGATAGGGGATGTCTACCATAGATATACACAGAAAACTGTGAATACCTGTGAACAAGTGCGGGTAAAAGTGGAAAACAGAGGAAAAGCAGGTAGAAAATATGGGCTTTTAGAGGGAAATCAGGTTATCCACAGAAGGAAAATCTGTGAATTCACTTTTCACAGGACGCAGCGGGAAGAGAAAAAAGAAGGAAAAGATTTCGTCAAGAGAAGGTCAATCGGTTCAAATCCTGTAAAAAATAGAGAATAGAGGAGAATAGGGAAGAAAATAGAATCCCTACCCTGTCCGTATCCGATGGAAAGAAAGATATAAATATAAGAATAGGCCCCCTCTCTTTTGAGAAAAGGAGCTTCTTAAAATGTATACGCTATATGGTTCTTCACAATTTCACAGGGGAGATAGTGAACTAGTGTACTAGTGAGACAGTGAGACAGTGAGACAGTGGGACAGCTATCCGCTATCCGATGTCGGCTTTCCGCTATCCGCCTGGCACCGTCATTCTGAACGCAGTGAAGAATCTTGGTGAGTACCGCTAATGGCTCCTGCTAGCTCACTAGTCCACTAAAGAATACCGACTGGCGGGAAGACGGCAGACTGTCAGATTTCCGCTATCGGCTGTCGGCTTTCCGTTGTCCGCTGGGCCAGAGGGTTCTTACGTTTGACAGACGCTTCGCGTCTGAGGGTTGTGGTATCGCCTGACGGTGATAAGTATATGCTGCCCGGGGCAGCGAAAACCACACAACGCCCTGACGGGCGATAGAAAAGCGTCCCCCCTTTGGTGCCTGCGGCACCACCTTTCCCCGCGAGCGGAGCGAGCCATGCCGCCGACAGGCGGCATTAAAAACTTATTGCCGAGAAGCGGCAATCCACAACCCTCGGGCCATAGGCCCGTCAAACCTAAGAACCTTAAGAACCTTTTTCATCACAATTCACGGGCCCTATGGGCCCGCCCCCTTTGGTGCCTGACGGCACCACCTTTCCCCCTGTTCAGGGGGCACTATGGGCGCTGAACAGTGTGCCACATATGACAATGCAGGGAAGCATAGAGAGGTTTATTCTGCCCCCTGAATAGGGGGGAAGTCCGGCGCAGCCGGATAGGGGGTGGCCGCCAAAGGCGGCCAATCATAGTAATGTGAATCTTGATGATGAATCCAAAGGTACAAGTCGAATCCAGCCAGTTGCTAACTGCCATTTCCTCTACGCGTAGCGGCTCCTTTCCGCCAACAGGCGGCATTAAAAACTTATTGCCGCGAAGCGGCAATCCACAACCCTCGGGCCGTAGGCCCGTCAAACCTAAGAACCCTCACGCCCAAAGGGCGTGTCCATGAACCCTCTGCACCCGGGCCGCCAAAGGGGGCCCTATTGACATTTACCAAAGGACAGTTTAAAATAGCTATAATTTCAAAGAAGCAGGGAAGAGAAGAGTACCGGTGCAGGAATGGCAAAGAGAGCCCCGTTTGGTGGGAAGGGGCGCAGGAGAGCACGGGGAAGATGGCCTCTGAGCTTGATATGCTGAATGGTGAAGCAGTCCGGGAGTCTCCCGATACAGAGACAGGGTATCAAGGCATGGCCGGCGTACCTGCAGAGGCTTTTCCGGTGACGGAAAGGCGAAATTGGGTGGTAACACGAGTATCTCGTCCCTTAGGGGGACGAGATTTTTTTATTGCACAGGGAGGTTTTATTTTGCCGATTAAAATTGCAGACGGACTGGATGCCATTACGGAACTGAAGAAGGAAGGCATCGTAACCATCGGGGAGAAAAGGGCCAGGACACAGGATATTCGTCCTTTGAAAATCCTGATCCTGAACCTTATGCCCATTAAGAAACCGACGGAGGTGCAGCTTCTCCGCCTTCTGGGCGATACGCCGCTGCAGCTGGATGTGGATTTCGCCCGCATCGCTTCCAGGGAGACCACCCATACGGACCGGTCCTACCTGGATGAAAACTACCTTACCTTTGATGATATCAAGGACAGAAAATACGACGGCTTCATCATTACCGGAGCGCCGGTGGAAAAAATGCCCTACGAAGAGGTGGACTACTGGCCGGAAATGCTGAAATATTTCAACTGGGCTGACACCCACGTATTCTCCACCCTCCATTTCTGCTGGGCTGCCCAGGCAGGGCTCTACCGGGACTACGGCGTGGAAAAGAGAATCCTTCCAAGGAAACTCTTCGGCATTTACCAGTACAATCTCACCCTTGCCTACCATCCCCTCCTCCGGGGCTTCGATGACCGCTATTTCATCCCCCAGTCCCGCCATACATCCATTGATGACAGGAAAGTGGACGCCACGCCGGAACTCACCGTCCTTTCCCGGTCCGAGGAAAACGGGATCAACATCATTTCCGACAAAGAATCCCGCCGCATTTTCGTGCTGGGCCACTTCGAATACGACCTTCGCACCCTGGAATGGGAGTACAAGAGGGACCGGGAAAAGGGGCTTCCCATCCGTCTGCCGGAAAATTACTATCCCTACGACGATCCCCAGGAGAAACCAAGATTCGTGTGGTGCAGCTACGCCCACCTTTTCTACCACAACTGGCTGAACTTCGTGTACCAGGAAACCCCCTACAGCCTGGACAACCTTATGCCCTTCAATGTGCATAATCCGCTCCATGGGAATTAGCGGGCTGGTGATCTAGTGATCTAGTGAGCTGGTGTACTGGTGAGACAGTGGGACAGTGAGACAGCTATCGGCTATCCGCTGTCGGCTATCCGTTATCCGCAGTGGGCTGGGCGGTATTCCTGCCTGGTACCGTCATTCTGAACGCAGTGAAGAATCTCGGTACGTGGCGTAAGTGAGACAAAGGCTGGTAAATACCGACCGGCGGGAAGACGTCAGACAGTCAAAATTCCGCTATCCGCTGTCGGCTGTCCGCTATCCGCCTGGCACCGTCATTCTGAACGCAGTGAAGAATCTTGGTACGTGGCGTAAGTGAGACAAAGGCCGGTAAATGCCAGTCGGCGGGAAGACGTCAGACAGTCAAAATTCCGCTATCCGCTGTCGGCTGTCCGCT
>NZ_CALGPS010000198.1 GCF_937959425.1 uncultured Dialister sp. | reverse complement strand
TCCCTGATCCCCGATCCCCAGTCTCCAGCCCCCAGTCCCCATTTCCCAGTTCACTGGCATATATTGACATCCGCCAAAGCCGGCTTTACAATAAGAATATTCATATATTGACCGTCACCACGGGATTTCCTGCAGCGGACGCAATATATCTGGAAAGCATGGAATGAATCGTTCTTTTTCCTGAAAACAATGATTCATTTACAGAGCGTTTCCTAAAATCCACGAAAACGGGATGAGTCTTCATTTCGATTTTCAAGAGTAAAGGAGAGATTTTTATGGCAATTCGTTTTTCCGATGTACTTGCAAATATGAAAGGTTCCGATCTGGGCCCCCTTCTGGCGCTCACCGCTCAGCCGGATATTATTTCCTTTGCCGGCGGACTTCCTGCTCCGAAGACATTCCCGCTGAAGGAACTCACTGAAGTAGCTATCAAAGTCAGGGAAGAAGATGGTGCCGGTGCTATGCAGTATGGCCCGTCCCTTGGTTTCATGGGTCTCCGTCAGGCTATTGCCGACCGCATGAACCGCATGTACCAGCCTATGGGCATGTACAAAGTAGATCCGAAGAACATTATGATCGTTACCGGTTCCCAGCAGGGCCTGGACATCACCGGCCGCGTATTCCTGAACAAGGGTGACGTAGTAGTCTGCGAAAGCCCGACATACCTGGGCGCTATCGGCGCTTTCGATTTCGAACAGCCTGACTATGTAGAAATCCCCACCGACGATGACGGCATCATTCCGGAAGAACTGGAAAAAGTACTGGCCACCAATGACAAGGTGAAATTTATCTACGTCATTCCGAACTACCAGAACCCCAGCGGCCGCTGCATGAGCCTGGAACGCCGCAAGAAATTCATGGAAATCGTAACCAAGTACGAAATCCCCGTATTTGAAGACAACCCCTACGGTGATCTCCGCTTCGAAGGCGAAGAAATCGCTCCTCTTATCACCATGGATCCAAAACATCTGGTGATGTACTCCGGCACCTTCTCCAAGACCCTGGCTCCCGGCATGAGACTGGCATGGATGGTTCTGAATGATGAACTGCTGCCGAAGTTTGACCTGGTGAAAGGTTCCACCGACCTGGCTACTCCTTCTGTTACCCAGCGTGAAGTGGCTATGTACATGAAGAACTACGATTTCGAAGGTCATATCAAGGAAAACTGCAAGCTTTACGGTCATCGCCGCGACGTCATGTGCGATGCCATCAAGAAGTATTTCCCCTCCGATGTGAAATGCACTTATCCCCACGGCGGCCTCTTCCTCTGGGTAGAACTGCCGGAAGGCTGCAATGCCCGTGACCTCTTCCAGTATGCACTGGACAGAAAAGTAGCCTACGTACCGGGCGACTCCTTCTTCCCGCAGTCCAAGAAGAAGAACTTCTTCCGCCTGAACTTCTCCTACAATGACGACGATGTCATCGAAGAAGGCGTAAAGAGACTGGCTGATGCACTGAAGGCTTACCTGGCTGACCGGAAATAAGCAGGATTAAAAAGAAGCGGCTTTGGCTGCTTCTTTTTTTGTGCCTCTAAGCTATTTAAGGAGTCCCATAACGAAGCAGTGCATAAAAATTCTTATAAAAGCAGACTCTATGAATTAATCAGTGCTTCCCTAAGGATGGCTGGGTTATCCATCTTCCTGTGGGAATCCGGATTGAAGTATTGTATAATAATATAGAAATACATCGTTTTGTGATTTATTTTTATGAATAGAGGAGATGGAAAGAATGGAATTCAAGATTAAATATTTCAAAGATTATGTACCTTTTCACGTGGATGACAGCCATCATCCGGTGGAATTGAATCCGAAGCAGTGCCCGGCGGTGGAATCGGAGGCAGCAGAGGTGAAGCGGGCGCTGGCTCATCCTATCGGAACGCCCAGGCTTTCTGAAATCGTAAAGCCCGGGGAAAAGGTGGTTATCGTGGCCAGCGACGTGACCAGGCCGGCGCCTTCTTGGGTCATGGTTCCCTGCGTGGTGGAAGAACTGGAAAAGGCAGGGGTAAAGGATGAGGACATTACGGTGGTCTTCGGCCTTGGCTCCCACAGAAAACAGACGGAAGAGGAAATGAAACGGCTGGTAGGGGAAGACATTTACAGCCGCATCAAATGCATGGACAGTGATCCGGAGCAGTGCGTCCATATGGGCACCTGCAAAAACGGCACCTCCGTGGACATTTTCAAAACTGTGGTGGAAGCGGACCGCCGCATCCTGACAGGCAATGTGGAATACCATTATTTTGCCGGCTATTCCGGCGGCATGAAGGCCATCATGCCCGGCGTATCCTCCCACGATGCCATCCAGTCTAACCATAAGAATATGATCCGCCCCGGCGCCTATGCCGGCCATCTGGAAGGCAATCCGGTGAGGGAAGACATCGAGGAGGTTTATGATTTCTGCCCTGTGGACTTCATCGTGAACGTGGCCCTTGACGACCATAAGAAAATCGCCTTTGCAGCTGCCGGCGATCGCATCCGGGCCCATCGGGAAGCTTGCCGTTTCCTGGACAGCATTTATAAAATTAAAATCGACAAGCCGGCGGACGTGGTCATCGTTTCCACCGGCGGCTACCCGAAGGATATCAACCTGTACCAGGCCCAGAAGTCCATCGATAATGCCAAACATGCAGTCAAAGAAGGGGGCATTATGGTGGTGGCTGCTTCCTGCAAAGAAGGCTACGGCAGCAGCGTCTTCGGCGAATGGATCCGGAAGTATGATACTCCCGATGACCGTATCAAAGCCATCCATGAACACTTCGAACTGGGCGGCCATAAGTCGGCGGCTCTGGCACTGGTGCAGAAGAAGTGCAGTATTTACCTGGTGACTGACATGGAGGACGGCATGGTGACCAAGGCCAATATGACACCCTTCCATGACCTCCAGACCGCTGTGGATGCAGCTTTGGACAAGATGGGAAAGGATGCCAGCGTCTATGTGATTCCTGTAGGAGGATCCACCCTTCCTATGGAAGAATGAAATCGTTGACAAAAAAGGGCTGAGAAAAAATGATTTACATTTTTTCTCAGCTCCTTTTGTATACATAAATTTTCACGGAAATTGCCCAAATGACAGTCTGCTTTCTGCCTCTACGTCATTTCGAGCGATGCTTCATGTAGTTATGGATGATAATGCCTTTTGTTCTATTGAGGCTTTGAGTCGAGAAATCTCCCGCCGCAATGACAGTGAGGTGGAGTGGCAGCGGTGTCATTTCTGTATTTTTTCACACCCCTTTTTTGCTGCTATATTCTCTACGGGATGGTGGTAAGCTGTGCATGGCCATTCCGATAGGATGTGAAGGGGTGGCTTCTGTTCTATCCATCATCTGGACTTCGGAGTTTCAGTGCACTACAGGTGGAACCATAGAGGAGGGAGATTTCTCGATTCCGCTCAGCTGCGCTCGAAATGACGGTGGGGCAGGGGACAATGCCATCTCATTTATTATGGGTCTCTATGCGGGGGGACAGGGGGGACAGCCATCGGCTATCGGCTGTCCGCTGGGAAATGGCAGGGGAAGAAAGGTAAAATAAAAAAGACACTATGGAGCGAATCACATAGTGTCTTTTTTCATGGTGGGCGATAACAGGATCGAACTGCTGACATTCTGCTTGTAAGGCAGACGCTCTCCCAGCTGAGCTAATCGCCCATGGTGACCTGTGGGGGATTCGAACCCCCGAACCCGCCGTGAAAGGGCGGTGTCTTAACCACTTGACGAACAGGCCACTGGCTCCTGAAGCAGGGTTCGAACCTGCGACATCGTGATTAACAGTCACGCGCTCTACCGGCTGAGCTATTCAGGAATCTGTACGTGAGTACGTCAATTATAATAACAAATCTTCTCCGCTTTTGCAACAGTTTTTTTATTAAAAAGAAATTAGTGGACTAGTGTACTAGTGTACTAGTTAGCTAGTGGAGGAGTGGGGCCCGCCTTACCGTCATTTCGAGCGGGGGAACATGACGAATTGGAGGAACATATAAGGAGGCAGTATGATTTGAGGAGTCGAGAAATCTCCGGGGAAGTGGGACAGTTATCGGCTGTCCGCTGGCCGATGGGGACAGGAAGCAGCAGGGGAAGGCAGGTAAAACAAAAAGACACTACGGCGCGAAGCACATAGTGTCTTTTCTGATGGTGGGCGATAACAGGATCGAACTGGTTCCGCAGAGAACATTTTTTGAAGGAGCGAGAGCGACGCGCAAAAAATTGTGAATCGCGGATGCAGGAGGTTCAGGAAGCACTGATTAATTCATAGAGTCTGCTTTTATAAGAATTTTTATGCACTGCTTCGTCATGGGACTCCTTAAATAGCTCGCTATTCGCGTCGTCCCATTCCTTGCATTGCATAAAAATCCAAGAATAAAAGCAGACAGTGATTTAATCAGCGCTTCCTTAAATGATACAGGGGAAGGCAGGTAAAATAAAAAGACACTACGGAGCGAATCACATAGTGTCTTTTTTATTGGTGGGCGATAACAGGATCGAACTGCTGACATTCTGCTTGTAAGGCAGACGCTCTCCCAGCTGAGCTAATCGCCCATGTCTCTGACGTCATCTATTATGCCTTATACGGAGAAATTTTGCAAGGGGTCATGAGGAAAAATTCTGAATGTTTACTACTTTTTCATATTTCCTTGCAGTGAGGGGAAGCTGGTGGTATCATAAGTAACCTGTAAGAGAAGGAGGAACATATGAAATCTCATGAGCTGTACCGGAGCCGGTGGACTGTATTTTCCATGTCGGTTCCTATTTTCATAGAGACGGCGCTGCAGATGATGGTGCCCAATGTGGACCAGTTTATGCTGAGCCGGTATTCCCAGGGCAGTGTGGCGGCGGTAGGGAATGATAATGTGGTGTTTAACCTGGTCATTCTTACGCTGGCGGTGCTTTCCCAGGCGGCTACCATCCTCATCGCCCATCATCGGGGTGCAGGGAATATGGGAAAGGTGAATGAGGTCTGCACGGTGGCGCTGTTTACGAATCTGGTGCTGGGGGCAGTGATCAGTCTTTCCCTCTTTTTCTTTGATGATTTCTTTCTGCAGGCGTTGGGAATTCCTCATGAAATATGGAGGGACGCTTCTCTTTATATCCGCTGGATAGGACTTTTTGTTTTTATCCAGAGCATGTACATGGCTTTTATTTCCTTCCTTCGGGGATTTGCCCTGCTGAAGCTCACCATGATCTGCTCCCTGGTGATGAATATAACCAATATTGCAGGAAATATGGCCCTCATCCACGGTCTGGGGCCCATTCCTTCCCTTGGGGTGGCGGGGGTCTGCATTTCCACCAATATTTCCAAATTCATCGGCTTCTTCCTTATTATCTATTTGTTTCACCGGTATACGCCGGTGCGGTTTTCCCTGCACTACCTCCGGCCCTTTCCCTGGGATACGCTGCACAAGATACTCTATCTGGGCATCCCTTCCGGCGGCGAGACTTTTTCTTACCAGCTGTCCCAGACGGTAATCATGAAGTTTGTCAATATTTTCGGCGTGGTGGTCATTACGACCAAGGTGTACTGCTATATCATTGCCATGATGAGCTATGTGTATTCCCAGTCCCTGGCCATGGCCACCCAGATCCTGGTGGGCTATTTCAAAGGGGCCGGGGATAATGAGGAAGTGGACCGGCGGGTGAAATTTACCATTTCCGTGGCCATGGTTCTTTCCGGCTCCATTGCCACCCTGCTTTATCTTAATGCCGATGCGGTGCTTTCCGTTTTCACGTCGGATTCCGATGTGCTGGCTCTTGGGAAAACTATCCTTTTCATTGAAATCTTCCTGGAAATCGGCAGGGCGGTGAATATGTGCATGGTTATGGCCCTCAATGCATCCGGCGACGTGAAGGCGCCCATTACCATAGGCATTATTTTCATGTGGTCCGTGGCTACCTTCGGCGCCTGGCTTTTGGGGGTGCATCTGTACTGGGGTCTGGCAGGCATATGGATTGCCATGGCGGCGGATGAATGCACCCGGGGACTGGTTTTCTTCTGGCGATGGCACCAGGGAGTATGGCGGAAGCGGCTGGTATGAATCATTTTCCTTGACAGAGCTTCTATACCGTGATATAGTATGGACGTTTCAAGCGATGAGGAAAAAGAGTACGTTTCCTTTATGTTTCCATAGCGAGTCCGGAGAGTGAAAGCGGACGAAACAGGGGAAATGGAAGTGCATTTCTGAGCTGAAAGGCGGAATCCAGTATGCCTTTCCGGGAATTCCCGTTACAGAATCATGGTTTCTACAAGGAAGGAAACCTGAAGAGGCATGGATGGTGACGTCCATGTGAATCTGGGTGGTAATCACGAGTCTTTCGTCCCAAAGGGATGAAAGACTTTTTTTATGGTAAACCCCTGGAAATGGTTCCTTAGTATATTTTCAGTATTTTTCAGGAGGTTTTTATGAAGAAAAATGAGGAAGTGCAGGCAGCTGCACAAAAGGCGCTGGAGGCCAATAAGAGTAAGAAGCAGGGCCGCCAGTTCGTACTGTGGATGCTGGCTCTGGTGGTGGGCGCAGCTTTAGGCTGGCTGGGCATTAAGCCGCTGAATGAATTATTTACCTTTATTGCCACTGTGTTTACCCGTCTTTTCCAGTTCATCGCAGTGCCCACCATTGCCCTGGCGGTGATTACCACCCTGGCCCAGCTGGGGGGAAGAAAGGAAACGGGACGTATTTTTGCCCATGCAGTGACCTATACCCTGCTCACCACCATCTGTGCCGCAGGCATCGGCCTTCTCATGTTCCTGTGGATTGCACCGGGCAACCTGCCTGCTGATATTATCGGTGCCGGCACGGCCAATGTGCCCCAGAAGCTGGGGCATCTCACCTATTATGATCACATTCTGGGAGTTATCCCCAATAACCTGCTCCAGCCATTCCTGTCGGGCAATGTGCTGGCTGTCATGATCATTGCCGCTTCCTTCGGCCTTGGTCTTGCCTTCATGCCTAAGACGGAAAACAGGGACATCCTGATGAAGGGCATTCTGGGATTCCAGGAACTGCTTTTCACTCTCATCCGCGCCCTGCTTTTCATCCTTCCCGTGGGCATTCTGGCTTTTTCCGCCCAGCTTTCCGCCCAGATCGAAGCAGGCGTTATTGTAGGCGCCCTTGGAAAGTATACCGCTGTCATCATCGGCAGCAATGTGATTCAGTTCTTCATCGTCATTCCTATTTTCCTTCTGGCCAGAGGATTGAATCCTATTCACGTATTCAGGAAAATGTCTCCTGCCATTGCAGTAGCCCTTTTCACAAAGAGTTCCGCAGGTACTCTGCCGGTCACCCTGGCTTCTGCGGAACACAATATGAAGGCCAATCCCGCTGTTTCCCGTTTCGTCCTTCCTATCTGCACCACCATCAACATGAACGGCTGCGCTGCCTTCATCCTGGTGACATCCCTCTTCGTGATGCAGAATGCAGGTTATGAAATGTCCATGCCTACCATGATTACCTGGCTCTTTGTGGCAGTGCTGGCGGCCATCGGAAATGCCGGCGTTCCCATGGGCTGCTATTTCCTGACCCTCTCGCTGATGAGCGGCATCGGAGCTCCCATCGGCATTATGGGTGTCATCCTTCCCATTTACACTATTATCGATATGATCGAAACGGCTGAAAATGTATGGTCCGACTCCGCTGTCTGCGCTATGACTGACCATGATCTGAAAGGAAAAATCCCTGAACCCACGGATGGGGAGGCAGTAGAAGCGTAAGGTTTCTGCATGAAAAAGCACTCCTGCTCCTGCAGGGGTGCTTTTTCAGTGAAAGGGAAGGTATGGGTCTTACTTTTCACTGATTTCATATTGACAGGTTCCACCAGTCGAATCTATAATAATAAATAAGCATTTGCAGGTCTGTGGCTGAAAGTCGATGGTAGTCGCAGCCAAAGCGATCCACGTAACGCAGGAAAATCCTGCTGAGCATGGTGCGGTTTAGAAGTAAGTCCTGCCGGGAAAACCGAGAGGGTTAGTAGTGAGAGGAAGACACCGGGTAGCGAAAGCTCCAGCAGGCGAGTGTGGGGTCAAAAGCCAGGTCAGCTGCCTATGCTTATTTAAACATTCGATTTCCGCATAGGAAATCAGACATATTCAGGCGATGAACGGAAGAAGTACTGACAGCAATTCTTCAGAGAGGGCATGGATGGTGAGAATGCCCGGAGAACTTTCAGGAAATGCATCTGCGAGCTGAAAAGGGGAATGAAGTATCCTTTTCCGCGGGCCGGCGATAAGGCTGTGAGCGGCTTTTGCCGACAGAGTGGAATAACGGGCCACCGTCTCTGTGAGGCGGCGGCCTTTTTAATGGGAATGAGTGTGCTAGTGAGCTAGTGAACTGGAAACTGTCACACTAGTACACTAGCTCACTAACCACCCCACCGATTTCATGAAAGAAGATGATAACCATGTGTCATTGTTGCAGGATTAAACATAATCAGGCTTATCATATCTTTCTTATATATGAATAAAATATCTCTCTACAGATGGAGGAATCTAAATGGAAGAAATTAAAGTGTACAACACGCTGACGAAAGAAAAGGAAGTATTCAAGCCTATTACACCGGGGGAAGCAAAGATTTATGTATGCGGCGTAACTCCCTATAACCATCCCCATATCGGCAATGCCCGTCCGGCTGTGACCTGGGATGTCATCCGCCGGTATCTGGAATATGTGGGCTACAAGGTGGAATTTGTGCAGAATTTCACCGATGTGGATGATAAGATCATCAATAAAGCCAACGCGGAAGGAACGGACTGGAAGACCATTTCCGACCGTTACATTGACGCTTATTTCCAGGTCATGGATGCGCTCCACGTACGCCGGGCGGATGTATATCCCCGGGTATCCGAGCACATGGATGACATCATTAAAATGGTGGAAACCCTGATTGAAAAGGGCCATGCCTATGTGCTGGGCGGCGATGTGTATTATGATATTTCCACTTTCAAGGATTATGGAAAACTGTCCGGCCGCAAGGTGGAAGACATGCTGGCCGGCGCCCGCATCGAAGTGAACGATGAAAAGAAGAACCCCGGCGATTTCGCGCTGTGGAAGGCTGCCAAACCCGGTGAACCTTTCTGGGAAAGCCCCTGGGGCAAGGGACGTCCTGGCTGGCATATCGAATGCTCTGCCATGTCCATCCATTACCTGGGCAAGACCTTTGATTTCCATGGCGGCGGCTCCGACCTGATTTTCCCGCACCATGAAAATGAAATCGCCCAGTCCGAAGGCTGCACCGGATGCCATTTCGTAGATTACTGGCTCCACAACGGCTTCATTACCATTAATTCGGAAAAGATGAGCAAGTCCCTCAATAATTTCTTCCTGGTGAAGGATGTGCTGGAGAAATATTCCGGTGATGCCCTCCGCTACTTCCTCCTGTCCACCCATTACAGAAGCCCCCTGGATTTCTCCGATGACCGTCTGGAAGAAGCAGAAAAGAACATGGACAAGCTGAAGGATGTCATTGCCCGGGTGAAGGAACTGTCCGGCCGGGAAGGCAGCGAAGTGACGGAAGCGTCCAAGGCCCTTGAAAAGGCGGCGGAAGAAGACATGAAAGTCTTCCATGAAGCCATGGATGATGATTTTAATACAGGCCTTGCTACCGGCGCCATGTTTGACCTGGCCAAGGCTATCAATGTGTATTACAATGATGTGCACGGCGGCACGGGCTTTGACAAGGGCGCTCTGGAAAAGGCAGGCAAAGCCTTCAAGACCATTCTGGATATCCTGGGCATCCTGGAGAAGGAATGGAAGAAGACAGAAGCTTATGATGACAAGGATTACAATGATCTCATGAATGTTATTCTCTCTGTCCGTCAGTCCGCCAGAAAGGCAAAGCAGTACCAGCTGGCCGATGAAATCCGGGATAAGCTGGGTGAAATCGGTATTGTGATTGAAGATACTCCTACAGGAGCAAGGTGGAAGAAACGTGGAGTTTAAGAGAGTCCTATTTCTGAAAAAGCAGATGGCTCGCAAGATTGGAAAGGAGGCTCCTGTTCTTGGTGAACAGGAGGTCTTTTCCATGGATGCGCTCACTCTGGCTTACATAGGGGATGCCTGCTGGTCCTTCTTCATCAGGAAGGCCCTCATTGATACGGGCATTTACAATGTGCAGATATTGAACAGTCTGGCATCGGAAATCGTTTCCGCCCGCTGGCAGAGCCGCATTCTTTTTGAAATCAGGGAGCTTTTGAATGACCGGGAGCTGAAGGTGTCCAAAAGGGCAAGAAATACAAGCTCCCATGTGCCAAAGAGTGCTACGGTGGAGGAATACCGGGAGTCCACGGCCTTTGAAGCCCTTCTGGGGTATCTGTACCTGTCGGGGCAGCAGAAGCGTCTCGATTTCATCCTTGAAAAGAGCCTGAAGTATGTGGCAGGAGAAATGAGCCATGAAAACGGATAAAAGAGAAAGAGCGTCTTTCAAAGCTGGAAGGGGCGGCGAAAGGAAGCCGGCATTTTCCGGGAAAAGGGGAAGGCCGGCAAAGAAGGAGGGGGCAGGAAACTCCCTCTTTATCTGTGGCAGAAACAGCGTCACCGAATTTTTGAAAAGTCAGGGCGTGCGGAAGATATTCGTGAAAGAAGGAAAGAAGGATGAACGCCTTCTTTCCATGGTAAAGCTGGCTGAAAAATATGGAGTACCGGTGGAGGAAGTGCCGGAAGAGAGGCTGGACGATATGGCAGGCGGCGTGGTCCACCAGGGGGCGGCGGCCCTCCTGAAGCCCTATGAATATGCAGATCTGGACCGGGTGCTGGCGGACTGGGAGGGAAAGGACCCCATCCTCATCCTGCTGGATGGCCTGGAGGATGTGCGCAATCTGGGGGCCATCGTCCGTACGGCGGAATGCGCCGGCGCGGCGGCGGTGCTCCTTCCGAAACATAAGAGCCCGCCGGTGACGGCAGCGGCCATGAAGACCGCCGCCGGCGCCTTTGCCTACCTGCCGGTGTGCCAGACCGGCAATATCCGGCAGACCCTGGAAGGGCTGAAGGAAAAGGGCTTCTGGGTGGTAGGTGCGGACATGGACGGCGAAAGCCTCTACTTTGATGCCAACATGAAGGGGCCCCTGGTCATCGTCATGGGGGCGGAAGGAAAGGGCGTGAGCCCCCTTACAAGGAAAATGTGTGATTTCTGCGTGCGGATTCCTATGAAAGGCCAGGTTTCCTCCCTTAATGTATCGGTGGCGGCAGCCCTTCTTATTTATGAAGCCGCCAGGCAGAGGGCCGGGTCATGAAGGATCTCTATCTGGTAGACGGCTACAACGTCATATTCGGCCGGCCCGACATGTTTGACCGGAGCGACCTGGAATCCTGCCGGAAGAAGCTGGTGGACATTATGCAGGACTACGGAGCCCATAATGACATCGAAGTGATTATTGCCTTTGACGGCCAGGGAAACTCCACCAAAGTAAAAACAGAGGAACTTTCCGCCTTCTTTACCATCGTTTACACGCCCCGAAGAATGACTGCCGACTCCTACATTGAAAAGGAATCCTATCTCCGGCGGGAAGAATACCGGCACATCTTCGTAGTCACCTCCGACGGCCCCGAACAGAGCCAGGTCCTGGGAAACGGCGCCTACCGCGTGCCGGTGTCCGACCTCATGCGGGCCATGGAAGAAGATAAGGCAGTGCAGGAAAAATTCATCACGAGAAATAACCATAAGAACCTTAGAAGTGAAATCGGAAGGGCCATTCCGCTGTCAGTACAGGAAAAACTGGATAAGCTGAGAGGAAGGTGACGCGCCTGTCGCGCGAAGGTTGACGCCTTCCGGGCAGGCGAAGTTTGACGGCTCCTATGGGGCCGAGGGTTGTGGCGGGCGGCTTTGCCGGCAATTTGGATAAAACCGGGGAGTTGTTCCGGTGAGAAGGCAAGCATGTAACGCTGATTACAAAACTCATCGCCGCGGAGCGGCGATACCTGAACCCTCAGCCCGAAGGGCTGTCAAACCTGCGAACCCTCCGGCCGAAAGGCCGGTCAATCTTCAGGAAAGCACTGATTAATTCATAGAGTCTGCCTTTATAACAATTTTTATGCACTGCTCGTTATGAAGCTCCTTAAATAGCTGGCTATTCGCGTCGTCCCATTCCCTGCATTGCATAACAACCAAAGAATAAAAGCAGACAGTGATTTAATCAGCGCTTCCTTGGCGAGAGGGCAGGTACGTAACGCTGATTACAAAACTCACCGCCGCGGAGCGGTGATACCTGAACCCTCAGCCCGAAGGGCTGTCAAACCTAAGAACCTTCGGGGCGAAAGCCCCGTCAAACCTGAGAACCCTTCACGGGCAGGGCCCTGCAGCCGTAATTTATCTTTAAAATCCAGTTGACCATTCATGGGGATTAGTATAAAATAGAGCTTGATAGTTACATTTCATTTAAGAAAGACCGTATCTGCCCTGAGTGAGGCAGGTGCAGAGGAGGATTCAGCGTGAAGTACTTTTTGATCGGGTTAACCCTTGTGGTTTCATTGCTCTTAATCGTAGTGGTGGTAGGCCAGGAATCGAAGCAGGCCGGCATGGGCTCTGCCATCGGCGGCGGCACGGAAAACGGAGCCGGCGGACGGACCCGCGGCAAGGATGCGGTGCTGTCCAAGTTCACCGTAGTCTTTGGCACCATGTTTGCTGTTCTCTGTCTCGTGCTGGGAAGATACATGAATACATTCTGATGAGAGAGGCTTGCCGGCGGCAGGCCTTTTTTATTTTACCCTTGCGAAGCCTCGCTGTTTCATGTAGGCTTAGTATAGATAGATACGCAGCAGCAGATTTCAAAACATTTGATAGAGGAGACAGATATGGAAAAGAAGGAACTCTTACCGTACAAGCCCGGCGTGATTCTTGAGGGCGTGTATAAGTCTTATGGGCGATTCGGTTTTCTGCTTACCGATGATGACCATGAGGATGTATATATCGCAGAGAAGGACCATCTCAATGCGGTGAATAATGATACGGTGGAAGTGAAGACCATGAAGAGCGAAACCGGCCGCCACAATACGGAAGGCCGGATTCTTCGGGTTATTGAACGGGCGGATGACATGTTCGTGTGCACCTATGAAATGCTTGCCGACGGCGGCGAAGCAGTGCCTATCGATGAAAAGGTGGACATGGTCATTGAAATTCCCGAAGGACAGGAAATGGGAGCCGTCACCGGCGCCCGGGTCATGGTGCAGGTGACCCGCTGGCCGGGGGAATGGACCGATGCGGAAGGAAAGGTGACGGAAGTCATCGGCTACAAGGGAGACAAGGGACTGGATATTGATGTGATTATCGCCCAGCATCGTTTACGCCATGTTTTCTCCGATGAACTGATGAAAGAGGCGGACAGCCTTCCCCGGGCCATTGTGCCGGAAGAAGGGGTGGCCGATTACCGGGACATGCCCATTGTCACCATCGACGGTCCGGACTCCAAGGATCTGGACGATGCAGTGTACTGCGAAAAGAAAGAAAACGGCCATTTTGCCCTGGGCGTCCACATTGCCGATGTGTCCCGGTACGTTACCAAAGGCTCCCTTCTGGATGATGAGGCCTATCAGCGGGGGACCAGCGTGTACCTGGCAGACCGGGTGATTCCCATGCTGCCGTTCCAGCTGTCCAATGATCTCTGCAGCCTGAACCACGACGAAGACCGCTATGCCATGTCCTGCCTCATGGATGTGGCGCCGGACGGCACGGTGAAGACGGAAAAGATTACTCCTTCCATGGTGAGGGTGGCAAGGCGCTGCAATTATCCGGAAATCAATAAAGCCTTTGAAGAAGGCATTGCACCGGAGGATTTGAAGCTCCATCTGCCCATGCTGGAGGATCTCCGTGAATGCGCCGCAGCCCTTCGGCAGAACCGCAGCCGCCGGGGCGCCCTGGATTTCGATTTCCCGGAATATAAAGTGGTGCTTGACGAAGATGGTAAACCTCTCCGCATTGAAAAGCGTATCCGGGGCGAAGCGGAAAAGATGATTGAAGACGCCATGATTGCCGCCAATGAGGCGGTGGCCCGTTTCCTGGAAAAGACAGGCCATACGTCCATTTACCGCGTTCATGATCATCCGGATCAGGAAAAACTGAATTCCCTGAAACGGCTCATTGCCATTATGGGCCTTTCCATCCATATTCCGGAGGATCCGGAACCGAAGGATATTCAGAAGCTTTTGGCGTCGGTGAAGGGAAAGGACATTGAAGCGGTGGTACAGGTGATGACCCTGCGCTCTCTGCCCCAGGCCTGCTACAGCACCGATAATGACGGCCATTTCGGCATTGCCAGCACCTGCTACACCCATTTCACGTCCCCTATCCGCCGCTATCCGGACCTTATGGTGCACCGTCTCATCCGCCAGGCTATCCATGATGATCTGACAAAATCGGAACGGAAGAAGCAGACTGAATTCCTCATCCGCGCGGCGGAGCACTGCTCGGAAACGGAGCAGAATGCTACGGAAACGGAACGGGATGTGGATGATCTGAAGATGACCGAATATATGGTGCCCTTCGTGGGAGAACCCTTCGACGGCCATATTACCGGTATTACCCGCTTCGGCATTTTCGTAGGCCTTGATAACGGTGTGGAAGGCCTGGTTCATGTGGACTCCATGGACGACGATGAATACGTATACCAGGAAGACACCATGACCATGAAGGGCCGGTTCTCCGGCACCACCTATTCCATGGGCATGCCGGTCAGGGTGACCCTGGTGAAAGCGGATAAGGAAAAGAGGGAAGTGGACTTCGTCCTGGGAGAAATCCATTCGCCCCTGAATCTGGAAAAGAAGACAAGGACCTCATCCCGCTCCAAGTCCCATTCCAAGAAGAAGGACAAGAAAGGAAACGGCAAGTCCCGGGGCAAAAAAGGAGGAAAGCGGAAATAATCCCTTTCCTGCAGGAGGTTTTGCATGAAAAAAGAAAAAACGGCACCGCTGGTGGCAGCCAACCGGCAGGCCTATCATAATTATTTTATCCATGATACCTACGAATGCGGCATCGCCCTGACCGGCACGGAAGTGAAATCCATCCGAGCCGGCAGGGTGAACCTGAGAGACAGCTTTGCGAAGGTGGAAAAGGGGGAAGTCTATCTGTGGAATGCCCACATCAGCCCCTATGAACAGGGAAATATCTTTAACCATGATCCCCTCCGCACCAGAAAGCTGCTGCTCCATAAACAGGAAATCCGCAAGATTGAAATGAAACTGAAAACCAAGGGCCTTACCCTGGTGCCGCTGAAAATGTATTTCAAACATGGCAAAGTAAAGGTGGAAATCGGAACCGCCACAGGTAAGAAGCTGTATGACAAGCGGCAGGACATGGCGGAAAGGGCAGCCAAGAGGGATCTGGACAGAAGGATAAAGACACAGAGGCTGGATTAGGGAAGCGCTGATTCATTCATAGAGCCTGCTTGCGCGAAACGGAATTATAAAAATTATTTTCTGCAGGGCAAAGCCCCCTGGCCTTCCGGCCCGTGAACCTTCCCCCTGCGGAGCCCTATGAACCTTTGCCAAATACTGGTATAATAAAAAGAATCGAAATATCTTAAGCAGCTGAAGTAAGGAGAAAACATGGATAACGACAAGAAGCCTTTTCACAAAGGCGGCAGAAAACCCTTTCACAGGGACAGGAAAGGAGCTCCCGGCAGAAAGTTTAAACGGAAACTGGAACCGGGCGTAGAGTTTGAAGACCGCAGACTGGGCGTAGGTATCGTACGGAAGGTCACGGAAGATGGAATTACCGTAGCCTTCGGCGATGTGGAAAAGGTGATTCCACGGAAGAAACGGACGGAAGCTCCAAAGAACGGGAGAAAACCGGCGCCCCTTGGAAAACCGATGGACAGGAAGGTATTTACCTTTGACGTGCAGCCGGGAGAAGGAAAGGCTCCTCTCAGGGATATAAGACCCCGCAAAAGGGAAGCGGAAGTGGGCCTTGAAGTGGTGGACGATACGCTGGGAAAGGGCGTTGTGAGCCGGATTACGGAACGGGGCGTGTATGTGACCTATGAAGCCACCGGTGAACATGTCATGTATCCCCAGGGCCTTCCTGCCAAGCTTCTGAAGAGTGCTTTTCCGGAAGTAAAGAAAGAAAAGAAGGCGGAGCCTCATAAGGGCAAAGAAAGAACCTATACCGTACCGGCCCAGGCCAAACCGGAGAAAAAGGTCAAGGTGGTTCCCCATCGGGCGAAGGAAACCCATCGGGGCAATACCCGCTTCATTTCCCTTGGCGTTGGCACCCTGGTTATTTCTCCTCTCTATGGAGAAGGGGTTATTATGGAAATCAGCAATGGTCATATGACCGTGAAATTCAAGGAAGTGGAAAAGGAATATACCTATCCCGCTGCCTTTGCTGACGGAGATATCGAAGTACTGGAAAAAGAAGAGAAATAAGGAAACTGCGTCTGCCGAAAGGGGACGCAGTTTTTTATGGAATCAATGAGAGAAGCAGCGCTTTCCACTACCGTCATTTCGACGGTCGGAGGTGGAGCGGAGAAATCTCACTTTGAAGTGGTACAAGTCCCATCGCGGCAGGAGATCTCCAGACTCAGAGCTTCAATCATGCCGGACACATTTCACCTATGGCGGCATGCAGCCCCGCTTGAGATGACGAAGCGGCAGGCAGCTTATCGGCATTTCAGAAGGTGACGAATGACAGAAGTGCTGTTTTCCACCATCGTCACTTCGACACCCCGATGAACCCGCATAAAAAAGGATCTGTGAAGAAATGATTTACATTTTTTTACAGATCCGGCCGCCTGCGGCGGCCTCCCCCTTCCACCACTACGTGGTCCCCCCACCCCC
>NZ_CALGPS010000197.1 GCF_937959425.1 uncultured Dialister sp. | reverse complement strand
AGGGGGAAGTCCCGCGAAGCGGGATAGGGGGTGGCCACCGGAGGTGGCCAATTCAGCAGAATGTTTAGCGCGATTTATGCAGCAGGAAGCTCATCCCGTAACGCTGACTTCATAATCATAGCCGCCTCTGGCGGCTATCCACAACCCTCAGCAGTGGAGCTGCTGTCAAACCTGAGAACCCTTGGGCCGTAGGCCCATCAATCTTAAGAACCTTTTCCCTGCTCCTTGAAACACAACCCTTCTACACAACCTGCGGCGAAGCCGCGCCCCTTTTTACTTGCGGCGTCAGCCGCCACCACAACCCTCGGGCCGGCAGGCCCGTCAAACCTGAGAACCTTAAGAACCTTCGGCCCGGAGGGCCGTCAACCCATAAAAAAAGACCGCTGCGGCGGTCTTTTTTGTATCTCAGCATTCCAAATCCAGTTCTACCGGGCAGTGGTCGCTTCCCATGATATTCGAATGGATGGAAGCGCCTTTGATGTGGTCTTTCCATACGCTGGAGACGAGGAAGTAGTCGATTCTCCATCCCACATTTCTTTCCCTGGCTTTGGCAAAGTAGCTCCACCAGGAGTAGGCATCCTTTTCATCAGGATGGAGGTGGCGGAAGGAGTCTGTAAATCCGGCAGAGAGGAGCTCACTCATGCGGCTCCTTTCTTCATCTGTGAAGCCGGCGTTCTTGTGGTTGGAAGCGGGGTTGGCGATGTCGATGTCCTCATGGGCTACGTTCAGGTCGCCGCAGAGAATGACCGGCTTTTCCTTCGCCAGTTTCGTCATGTATTCCTTCATGGCCTCTTCCCAGGTCATGCGGTAGGAAAGGCGGGCCAGCCCCCGCTGGCTGTTTGGTGTGTAGCAGCAGAGAAGGTAATGGCTGCCGAAGTCTGCGGTAATAAGCCGTCCTTCCTGGTCATGCTCCTCTATGCCCAGACCGTAGGTAACGGAGAGCGGTTCTTCCTTTGTGAAAATGGCGGTGCCGCTGTAGCCCTTTTTTACCGCGCTGTTCCAGTACTGATGGTATCCCGGCAGGTCCAGCTCAATCTGGTGAGGCTGCAACTTCGTCTCCTGCAGGCAGAAGCAGTCTGCATCCAGGGCGTTGAAGGTGTCCATAAAGCCTTTCTTCATGCAGGCACGAAGGCCATTCACGTTCCAGGAAATATATTTCAGTGTTTTCATAGGAGTCTCCTTATTTAAATAATTAGATATGTCAGTTCTATTATACAGGGAAGAGGAGATTTTGAAAAGGGTGATAACACGCCTTTGGCGTGTGGGTTTAGAGGGGGCAGAAGGTTCAAAGGGGGGCGTGCAGCCGCGAAGCGGCTGGGATCGAAGATCGGGATCCAGAATCGGGGAGGGCCGCCTGCGGCGGCAGGTGGTGGGCGTAAATAAGATTTACCGCTATCAATCTCCCCTTTTGTATAAATGGGGGAGACGTCGACTTTAGGCGACAGAGGGGGTGCATTTTACACCTTAGAAGGGGCGCCATTATGATAAAACCTTTACAACCGCCCTTACGGGCGATGGAAAAGCACTCCCCCCTTTTGGTGGCTGACGCCACCACCTTTCCCCCGCAAGCGGTGGCGCAATAAAGCTCCGCGAATCATTTTTCTCAAAAGTTGCTCTACATTAAGCACGGGTTGTAGTCCCCCCGCAAGCGGGGGGGGACAATAAATGTGGGAGCCTGAACCTTTGCATCAAAAAAAGAGGAAATCCGAAAATCCGGATTTCCTCTTTTCTATATCCCATCAGTTTGTCAGTGATCTCATGGGGGCGGGAATCTTTCCGCCGCGGTTGATGAATTCATCGGCCCGAAATTTGTTGATTTCCAGGACGGGGGCGTAGCCCATAAGGCCGCCGAACTGGACCATGTCGCCCGGTTTCTTTCCCGGTACGGGGATGAGGCGGGTGGCGGTGGTCTTGTTGTTAATCATGCCGATGGCTGCTTCGTCGGCGAGAATGGCGGAGATGGTGGAGGCGGGGGTGTCTCCGGGAATGGCAATCATGTCGAGGCCTACGGAGCAGACGCAGGTCATGGCTTCCAGTTTTTCCAGGCAGAGGCTGCCTTTTTCAACAGCTTCAATCATGCCCAGGTCTTCACTCACCGGGATGAAGGCGCCGGAGAGGCCGCCGACGCTGGAGGAGGCCATGAGGCCGCCTTTTTTCACGGCATCGTTCAGGAGGGCCAGGGCTGCTGTGGTTCCCGGGCCGCCGCAGCTTTCCAGTCCCATTTCTTCCAATACCTGGGCCACGCTGTCGCCGACGGCGGAGGTGGGGGCCAGGGAGAGGTCGATAATGCCGAAGGGGGCATGGAGTCTTTCGGTGGCTGCTTCTGCCACCATCTGTCCGAGGCGGGTAATCATGAAGGCGGTGTTCTTAATGGTGCGGGCTACTACGTTGAGCGGTGCGCCTTTTACGTCTTCCAGTGCTCTTTTCACTACGCCGGGGCCGGAAACGCCTACATGGATGGCGGTGTCGCCCTGGGTGATGCCGTGGAATGCGCCGGCCATAAAGGGGTTGTCTTCCACGGCGTTGCAGAATTCCACCAGCTTGGTGCAGCCATAGGCGTCCTGGTCCTTGGTGAGTTCAGCCGTTTCTTTTACCACTTCGCCCATCCGTTTTACAGCGTCCATATTGATGCCTGCCTTGGTGGAGCCTACAGCTACGGAGCTGCAGATGCTTTTTGTGGAGGCAAGGGCTTCAGGAATGGAGTCGATGAGGATTTTGTCGGAGGAGGACATGCCCCGGTCTACAAGGGCGGAGAAGCCGCCCAGAATGTCCACGCCCACTTCGTCCGCTGCCTTCTGCAGGGTCTGCGCAATGGATACATAGCTTGATGCTTTGATACCGCCGGCGATGAGGGAAATGGGGGTGACGGAAATACGGCGGTTGATAATGGGTACGCCGTATTCTCTGGAAATGTCATGGCTCACTTCTGTCAGATGCTCTGCCTTCGTGCAGATGGTGTCGTAAATCTTGCGATTCAGCGTCTTTTCATCATCGGAGACACAGCCTAAGAGGGAAATGCCCATGGTGATGGTGCGTACGTCCAGTTTGTTCTGGTCAAACATACGCTCCGTAGCTAGAATTTCTTCAATATCGAGCATGGCTCCCCCTTTCAGATGCGGTGCATGGCATAGAAAATATCAGCCAGCTGGGCCCGTACATCCACGCCCAGTTCTTTTCCCAGGGCGCCCAGGTCATCCTGCACTTCCTTCAGGGATCCTTTGGCCTTCTCCATGTCGCAGATCAGGACCATATCGAAAATATCACCTAAAATGGTCTGGGAAATATCAAGGATATTGATATTCTCCTTAGCCAGAGCGGCTGCTACGCCGGCAACAATGCCTACGCGGTCAGCACCGATTACGGTTACAACGATTTTTTTCATACATCTGCTCCTTCCGTTTTTTCTTTCCCATAGAAATCAGACTGCTGCAGCCCATTTTCCTGAAAAGCTTTTCTGCAGAATGTCTTTCCTCATTATAGCATAAATGGGGAGCGCCTGTGGCGCGATCGGGATCGGGGGGCCGGGGTGGCTGGTAGCTGGTGAGCTAGTGAGCTAGTAAAACCTTTACAACCTTCCTGGCGGGCGAAGGGAAAACAAGCCAACCGCGCCTTTGGCGCGAAGGGAATGCGGCCCCCTTTGGTGGCTGGCGCCACCACCTTTCCCCCGCTAAAGCGGGGGCACTATGGACGCTTACCAATGTACCACATGACTCTGCAGGAAAGCTTAGAGAGGTTTATTCTGCCCCCTGAATAGGGGGAAGTCCGGCGCAGCCGGATAGGGGGGTGGCCGCCTACGGCGGCCAAATCACCGTAGTGTTGGTTCATGCATATGATATTCAACGTATCAAGCCGTACTCAGCTAATTGCTAATTGCTAAAAGCTAACTGCTGTCGCCTCTACGCCAAGCGTTCCATTCTGCCGTAAGGCAGCATTCTACCGGGAGATTTGAGGGCTCAGTTTCACTGGATCCACGAAACTATGAGCTCCATACCGGCATGTACCTCCGCTCGAAATGACGGGGAGCTATAGTGACACAATGCAAACCCTGTCACGCTGACTATATAATCATAGCCGCCAAAGGCGGCTATCCACAACCCTCGGCGGCGAAGCCGCCGTCAAACCTAAGAACCCTTGGGCCGAAGGCCCATCAATCTTAAGAACTTTTTCCCGCGCCCTCCGGGCTTCTCAAATATTTCCTGTACAGATACACGCAGATGACCACAGACAGCAAAGATCCTGCAGGGGCAGCCATGCCCATGGGGAAGAGGGTATCCGGAAATAAAACGGAGGCGGCGTAGGTGCCGGGTATGCGGAAGGTGAAGATGGAGATGACATTGTGGAGGAAGGAGAAGGATGCTTTCCGGTAGGCGGCAAAGCAGCCGGAGAAGCAGAAGTGGACGCCGGCTATGGCGCAGTCGAAGACGTAGGAGTGGAAGTAGTCTATGCCCATGGCGATGACTCCGGGCTCGCCGGGGAGGAAGAGGGAGAGGATACAGCTTCCTTTCCAGTAGATGATGAAGATACAGAGGAGGCCGAAGGATACGCAGAGGGTGATGCCATAGCGTAGGCCCATCCTGCCTCGTTCGTGAAGGCCGGCGCCGGCATTCTGGGCAGCGGTGGCGGAGACGGTGGACATCATGGCCGAGGGGACGAGGAAGAGGAAGCTGATGATTTTTTCTACGATGCCTACGGCAGCGGCAGCCTCTACGCCGCGGCTGTTGGCGATGGCGGTGATGACCAGAAAGGAGACTTGGATGAGGCCGTCCTGACAGGAAATGGGAATTCCTATGCCCAAGATCTGGCGGGTCCATTTCTTTCCCGGCTTGAAATCTTCCATGGTCAGGTGGAGGGGAGATAGTTTATGCCGGAGGAATATCAGGGAAAGGATTACGCTCAGCCCTTCGCTGGAGAGGGTTCCCCAGGCGGCGCCGGCGGCGCCCATATGGTAATGACCGATAAGAAGGAAGTCCAGAAAGATGTTGAGCAGGCCGGCAATGGCGATGAAGGTCATGGGGGCTTTTGTGTTTCCCATGCCCCTGAAAAAGCTGCTGATGGCATTATAGGCAACAATCAGGGGAATCCCTGCAAAGCAGACGGTGAGGTAGGCTTTTGTATCCTCCATGGCTTCTGCCGGTGTCTGGAGGGCGGAGAGAATAAGGGGCATGAGAAGGAAGAGGAGAAGGGTGAGAAGAAAGGAAAGGGGAATGAAAAGGCAGGCGGTGCTTCCCATGAGGCGGAAGGTGTCTTTTTCTTTCCCTGCACCGAGACTGCGGGCGATGGATACGGCGCTTCCGATGGCAATGCCTGCGATGATGACGATGATCATGTGCATGACCTGGCTGCCGATGGAGACACCGGTGACAGGGGCGGCGCCGTAGTACTGGCCGGTGATGAAAAGGTCTGCCATGCCGTAGAAGGTCTGGAGGAAGCAGGCTGCCAGGTAGGGAATGGCAAAACGCATCATTTTAGGGAAAAGGGGGCCGCTGGTTAAATCGTTATGGAGAATCATAGGGTATCCTTAAGTAAAAAAGACATGATATTCTTATTTCAAAAGGATATCATGTCTCATTTGGAAAGTAAAAAGAAGAAAAAGGATTCATTCAGCACTTTTTTTCATGGAAATAGGTCATCATTCTTTCAAGAAGAGGGGATACATGGGAGGGGCGGTAAACCAGGCAGGTCCATTCGTCAAAGGCTGAGGGCAGGGGAAATGCATGAAGTCCGCTTCTGCTGCCCGGCTTTAAGGGCAGGATGGAAAAGCCCCGGCCCAGGGACAGCTGCAGCAGCTGCTCGGTATAGTTTTCCACCTGCAGAGTTTCCGAGAAGGAAACGTGGTAAGCGGCTTGAAATTTATCCCTGCAGGTGTGGATGTAGGCCGGATTGGATGTTTTGGTAAGGAAGGGGAGGCAGGAGAGGATGGCGGGGATAACTTTCAGCCTATCCGCATGGCTTTCGGCACATACAAGGCACTGGGAAATCGGGGTAAGGGGCATGGTGGCGAATTTTTTTGGAAAAGAAATGGCTTCGGGGCCGATAATGCCGTCCAGTATCCCTTCATCCAGCTTTTTTTCCAGTTCCGCCGTGGGGGCTGTGTGGTAGGAAATCATCATATCGGGACAGGCCTTTTGGAAATCCGGAAGGAAATCAATGCCCTGATATTCCTGACAGGCCAGTCCCAGTATACATTCCTTGTTCTTGTCGGCCAGGGAATTAAGGAGGCTTTTATAGGAGGCGCTGATCTGCTTCATACCTTTATAAAACCGTTTTCCCTCTTCCGTGAGGGAGAGGCCGGAGCGGGAGCGGATGCAAAGGGGGCATCCTGTTTCTTTTTCCAGCCCCGCCATGTACTTACTCATGGTGGTCTGGCCGATGTGACATTTTTCTGCTGCTTCCGTAAGACTGTCCGATTCGGCGGCTGCAAAAAAGTAATGAATTTTGTTGATATCCATGATTTCCTCCCTGAAAACTTTCTTTCTGCATTATATCATTTGGAAAGGCGCTTGGGAAAAGGGGCTGACAGCCTTTTCACGGTGGTGAAATGCCAGCGTAAACTTTACACTTCGGAACTTCCCGGTCTGCATTCAATTTATGACCATTCTGTGATACAATAAATCAGTTGTGATGATTTAGATTTGTAAGAGAATTTATCAATATATAAAGGTGTCAAATCCATGAAACATATAAAAAATGATTCCGAGAGAGGTACTCGGGTGACGAAGAAAAACATGAAGGAAGCCTACAGGAAGAATCATATTTCTTCCCCTCTCAAGAAGGAGAGTCCCGGCCACTGGAAACGCTGGTGGGCCATAGCCACCCTTCTTCCGTTCTGCCTGGCCTTTTTCCTGTCCTGGTATTTTGGCGCCCCCGGAGGCTATGAGCCCTTTTCCCAGGTGAAGGTGTTCCTTCTTTTCCTGCAGGTAGGCTTTGTGACTGCCTATTTCCTTCGGCACCACTTAAAGAAGGCGGCTGTCCATCTATGGCTTACCATCGTTTTTTTGTGGGCTCTGTCGCTGATTGTGCCGTATCTGGCATCCCAGACCGATGTGCTTCTTGATATGTCTGACGTATCCGGCGAACTGTCCACGCCTCTCTATCTCTTTGTGTCCTGTCTGTCAGCGGCCTGGATTCTGCCGGGGAAGGCCAGGATGATAGCCCGCATCGCCTGCGTCATCCTGATTATTCTTTATATCCTTATCCAGTTTACCTACATCGGCTATTATTTTATCACCCATTCCCTCATTTCCATCAATATGCTGCTGGCCCTGGCCCAGACGAATGTGGCGGAGACCATGGAGTATATCGAGGTGAATATTCCCTATGCAGAAATCGGGGCCGGTGTGGCAGCCCTTCTCATTCTGGGCTGGCTCATTTTCAAGGCAAGCCGGTTCAGTTTCAACCGGGAGCAGGTGTCCCGGAAGACCTGGTTTGCCATGCTCCTCCTTTTCTTCGTGAATGTGGGTCTCTGTGCCCTTTCTATCGGCGGCACCCGCCTGGCCCATGTATATTATGAAACCTATGAAACGCTGCACAGCTTCTCAGATTTCCAGAAAATGGTGAATGCGCGTCGTCATATGCACATCAGGGACAAGGACATCGTCCGTCAGCTGAAGGCGGCGCCGGACGGGGTGTATGTCCTCGTTATCGGTGAATCGCTGACCAGGGATCACATGAATGTGTACGGCTATTCCCGGGAAACTACCCCCTTCCAGTCGGCGGCAGTGGCAGATCCGCACTACCATTTCTTCAACCACGCCTACTCCTGCTATACCCAGACGGTGCAGGTGCTGACGGAAGCGCTGACAGAGAAGAACCAGTACAATGACATGGATCTCAAAAATGCGTACTCCATTATCGACCTGGCAAGGGAAGCGGGATTTAAGACCACATGGATTTCCAACCAGTCCCGCTTCGGTGTATGGGATACGCCCATTGGCGCCATCGGCTCTGCCTGCGATGACCAGTACTGGATCAATTCCTATGTAGGCACCGATGTGGTAACAAAAGATTACGACACCGCTCTCATTCCCTATCTTCGGAAAGTGGACCCTAATAACCGCCGCCAGCTGGTGGTAGTGCACCTCATGGGCAGTCACGTAAGCTACTGGGACCGCTATCCCTCTGAGTTCTACCACTGGCCCAGAAATCCGGGAAATACAAGAAGCACGGCGGAAATCATGAATGATGAGTACGATAATTCCGTTCTCTTCAACGACTACGTCATGGAAAACATTATGAACGAAGCCACCAACTGGCTCCACGCCGACGGCGTCCTCTACTTTTCCGACCACGGTGAACAGGTGACCGAAAGACCGGGACACAATGCGGACCAGTTTGACTACACCATGGTTCATATTCCCTTCTGGATCTACACCTCCGACGCCTACCGGGCTTCCCATCCCCTGGAAGTGAGAGCCATGATGGAAAGAAGAAACATGCCCTTTTCCAACGACATGCTCTATGACACCTTCATGGGCATGATGGGCCTCACCGCCGCCCGCTACGACCCCACCGCCGACATCCTCTCTCCGAGCTTCGACAAGGACGTCACCACTTTGATGACCATGTACGGCAACGTGATGATTAGAAACGACGTGGAACAGCTGGGAAGCGACCAGGAATTTATGGATAAGGAATGGAACAGGAAAATCGAAGAAAAAGCTCGGGCCGAAGGAAATAGAAACTTCGACTGGAACAGCTTCCATAAAGTAGACATAGCCGCCACGCCCATGCCGGAAGTAGAAAATTCCGGCACCAGCCAGGAAGATTGAGGAGGCCGAAGCGAGGCTGTGGGGTGTGATAGTGTACTAGTGAGCTAGTAAGCTAGTAAAACCATACAACCGCCCTGACGGGCGAGGGAAAACAAGCCACCGCGCCTGTGGCGCGTGGAAATGCGGCACCCCCCTTTGGTGCCTTACGGCACCACCTTCCCCCCGCTGAAGCGGGAGGACTATGGACGCTCAGCATTGTGCCACAGGAGTCTACAGGAAAGCATTGAGAGGTTTATTCTCCCCCCCCTGAATAGGGTGGCAAGCGAACACGATTCGTAGGGGAGCGGTAGCGACCTGAGAATCGTGTGAGACGCTTTCCCGTGGAGGGAGTCCGGCGCAGCCGGATAGGGGGGGCCAATTCAGTGACATGTTTAGCGTGAATTAAGTAACAGGAAGGCAAGCGCGTAACGCAGGCTCCTTTCTCAGAAAGGAGCTGGGCGGAGCCCTGAGGATAGGTCTTGAGATAGCTCCAAGCCACTATGAGCCGTCTTAGGCCCCTTCAGGGCCTCGGATTTTCTGCGAAAATCCGCTATCCTCCGTCGCCTGCGGCGACACCCCCTTCCAAAGGAAGGGGGCTAACGTACTCCGTCATGCAGCACTGGCGACACTAATAATGGTAAGCACGTAACGCTGACTTTATATTCATCGCCCGACAGGGCGGTACCACAACCCTCAGCAGCGGAGCTGCTGTCAAACCTAAGAACCTTTGGGCCGTAGGCCCATCAATCTTAAGAACCTTCCCCTATGAACCCGAGCTGCAAAGGGGCCCCTTTGTGACAAACAGGCAGGGCTGTGATACTATAAGAGAATACAGAATCCCATTACATACAATTTCCCATGATGAAGAGGAGGATATATGAGGCTTCGCAGGAAACCGTGGATTGATGAAGCAATCAAAGATTATACAGACATTCTTTACCTGGAGGAACCTACTGACAGGAAAGGGGAATGGCGCAGTGTTTTTCCCCATCCGGAAAATGAGCTCCATGTGGAGTTTGGCACCGGAAAGGGGCAGTTTATTTCCGGCATGGCCTCTATTCACCCCGATGTGAATTTTGTGGGCATGGAGGTGCAGGAGGGAGTTATTTACTATGCAGCCAAGAAGACGGCGGAGAAGGACCCGCCTCTCACCAATGTGCGCCTCATTCTGGGAGATGTCAGCGAAATTCTGAACATTTTCGGCGAAGGAGAGGTGGATGTGATTTATCTCAATTTCAGCGATCCCTGGCCGAAGAAGCGCCATGCCAAGAGGCGGCTCACTTACAGGGATTTCCTGAAACGGTATGCCCTTATTCTGAAGGAGGGCGGAGAAATCCGTTTCAAAACTGACAATAAGGATCTTTTTGATTTTTCCATTGAAGAATTTAAAGCCATGGGCTGGGAACTTTCCCAGGTGACCTACGACCTTCACGCCGCTCCGGTGGAAGGGGATGTAGAAACGGAGTATGAGGAAAAGTTCTCCAGAAGGGGGAATCCGGTATGTCGTCTCGTAGCGAGACGCCCCTGATTGATACAAAGTATGCGCCTCGGGCATTGCAGAAAATGTTCATTGTGGCAGGAATACTGATTATCCTGGGGGCCTTCAATGTATATAGCTCCACCTATTATATGAATATGGAATCCGGCGCCAGTCCCTACAGCCATATTATCAGGCATCTGGTGTTTCTGGCGGTCAGCCTGGTCTTTGCTTTTGTGCTGTCCCGGATTAATTACCATGTTATTAAGAAAGGGGCTGTTCTCTGGTGCCTTGGTACCATAGGGCTTCTTCTTCTGGTGATGGTGGCAGGCCGCACGGTGAATGGCGCCACCCGCTGGATTTCTTTGGGGCCCGTGTCCCTGCAGCCTTCGGAAATAGCCAAGGTTACAGGACTCATATGGGCGTCGGCTTATCTTTCCAAAAAGGTGGATGCCCATGCAGGTATGTCCATTATGGGCCATCTGTTTCTCCCGCTGGCTGCTCTTTTTGTCCCGTCCCTGAAGAAGCAGAAGGGCGCCTCCTTTTCCGGCCTGTTCCATTATTTCACGCCTTTTTACATGCCCCTTATCATGGCCCTTCTCGTCCTGAAGCAGCCGGACATGGGCACCGCCGGCATGATCCTTATCTTTCCGGGGCTTCTCTACATTATTGCAGGCATGCCCTTTCTTGAAATTGTGATTTCCATGGGAGCAGCCTTTGTAATCTTTATCGGCCTGGCTGTGATAGCTCCCTATCGTATGGCCCGGCTGGTGGTGCTCCTTCATCCCGAGCAGTACGCCCAGGGCATGGGGTACCAGACCATGCAGAGTCTTATTGCTGTAGGCTCCGGCGGCGTGCTGGGGCAGGGCATGGGACAGGGCTTTTCCAAATTTCTTTACCTGCCTGAGCAGTACACCGACTTCGCCTATGCTGTATTCAGCCAGGAATATGGGTTCGTAGGCTCGGCGGTGGTGCTCTGTCTCTATATGGCCTTCATGCTCTACGGCCTGTCGGTGGGAAGAAAACTGAAGCAGACCTATCCCGCCCTTTTGGTATATGGCCTGACCCTCCTCATTTCAGTACAGGGGCTGGTAAATATTGCCATGGTTATCGGCTGGTTTCCCGTCACCGGCATCCCTCTGCCCTTCATCTCCTTCGGAGGCACCTCCCTTCTCATGAACATAGCCGCCCTGGGTCTCATCTGGGGCACCGCCACCCAGAGCCTTCGGGAATATGATGAACAGGAAAGAAGAAAACGGATTGCCGCTATGGAAGGGCGCCCACTCTCCTTCGGCGAACTGTCTGGCTCCGTCTACGGCTCCTGGTGAAGGCATATAAAAAGGCTGTGAAGAAATGATTTCCATTTTTTCACAGTCTTTTATTTTATAGAGGAAATAAAATGACACGAAATATTTCACTTAAGGTATACGTTTTCTTCAAAGAAGAATCTCTTCCCGCATCGCTGATTAAAAAAGGGGCTGACTCCCTTCAGGGAAAAGGGGTGGATGTATCCATTTCCTTTAACAGGGAAACGTCGGAAGAAGAAATAAAAAAGATAAAAGAAAACACCGTCCTTGCCATTTTTGACACCCCGGAAAAAGCAGGCCGCTTCGCCTTCCTTGCAGGGAAAGCGGGCAAAAAAGGCCTCGCCCTTTCCGGCAGGAGCGCCTATGGAATAAGCCTTGAAGAAGAAAATATACTCTCCTTCTTCCAAAATGAAGAATTCCACTCCGCATTCTTCTATGCAGCAGACTGGGCTTTTCCTGTCATATCCGACAGCGCCCCTGATCAGGAAAGAGAACCATTCCTTCTTTCCATTTACCGGGGCCTTATGCTCTATGCCGCAGGAAAAGAAAATACCCTCCTGGCAGCCATGGACAGGGGGAGACGGTAGGCGGGACTGGGATTGGGACAGGGATCGGGTTAATTTAGTGGCTAGTGGCTGGTGGCTGGTCCCTAGTTACTAGCTACAAGCTACAAGCAACAAGCTACTAGTCCCTGACTGCTGGATTTCTCAGGGGAAGAGGACCACGTCAGTGTTGGAAGGGAGCGCCTTCGGCGTTCGGGATCGAGGATCGGGGGCCCCGCCTGCGGCGGCAGGTGGTGGACGCCTTTTGGAAATATAGGGGCGCCAGTATGATAAAACCTTTACAACCGCCCTTACGGGCGAGGGAAAAGAGTTTCCCCCCCTTGCCCGCTTTGCGGGACTTCTCCTAAAGGGAAGCGTGTCACTGGATTCTCAGTCGCCCAAGGGCTCCCTACGAATCCACTTCCCTTGCCACCCCTCAAGCGGTGGCAGAACAAAGCTCCGCGAATCATTTTTCTCAAAAGTTGCTCTACATTAAGCACGGGTTGTAGTCCCACCGCACAGCGGGGGAAGGTGGTGCCGTAGGCACCAAAGGGGGAAAAGCCACTGCGAAGACCCTGCATAGGGCCTTCGAGTCAGCCAAAATTGGCCCTTAGCCTGCCCATAAAAGGGCCTTCCTTTTAACTGGCTGACCGTGCGTGGCTAACTCACCGCCATGTTTAGAGTGGCTTATGTGACAGAAAGGCATTCCCGCAACGCTGACTTCATACTCATCGCCGCGAAGCGGCGATACCTTTCCCTCTGAACCCTCTGAACCCTCTAAACCCTTTGAACCCTCTGAACTTTTGAGCCTTATACCAAAGACCTGACGCCCCTATCCTCCGTCGCCTGCGGCGACACCTCCTTCCTATGGAAGGAGGCTATAAAATGCGGCTGTGCCGCCACCACAACCCTCGGGCCCGGCGGGTCCGTCAAACCCAAGAACCTTTGCACCGACAGGTGCATCAAACTTTAGAACCTTTCGCGCCCAAAGGGCGCAGAACCCGGGGCCACTCCGTGCCACCTTTTACCCTCTGAAATACCTCTTTGCCAATGACCAGGCGAATCCGAAGGATTTCTGAAAGAGCCAGAGGTAAAGGGCTTTCCTGGGGTGGAGGAGCCAGTAGGCTTTGGTAATGGGGGAGAGGGGTTTTAAAATTTCCTGCGTGGACGGATCAGCAGCCGTTTTAGCGGTTATGGCTTTCTTGGCCTTTGGTTTCATTTTTCCGGAAACCAGGGCTGCAGCCAGAGCGAGGAGCAGTGCTTTCATCAGTTTGTTCATGATTATCCCTCCTGTGAAAACCTTTATATCTTATCTTAATCATAGCAGATTCGGGAAAAGAGTTCAAAAACGGGGACTTTATAAATTTTTTGTTTCTATCTCGCCTCTTGTGGTATACTTTTTAGGGAAGCACCGCTTTCCTGAGGGAGATTTCCCTTTTACTACTTATGAATGCTGGAGGATTTTATGAACGCTGATTCCAATGTACTTCTTTTGCCTTTGTGCTTTTTCGGATTATACATGATTCTGGAGGCGGCGGACTGGGGGCTCTGCCTTTCTGCGCCCCTGGTATGCCGCAGTCGGGAGGAGAACCGGGCACTGCTTGGACTTCTCCGCCCCTGCCTGGATGGCAACGAACTTTGGTATTTTCTGGGGCTCTTTATGATGGGGGCGGCTATTCCCGGCATTTCTGACAGTGTGTTCCATTCGGAAAACATTGTCCTCATTGTACTGGTGGCTGCCGGTGCCCTCCTCCGCATGGCTGCTTCTCTCCTTAGAAACCAGTTTTCTTCATCCGGTGTTATGAAATTGATTTCTGCCTTTTCCTATGCGGCACTGGCGGTGATGGGACTTGCAGGATCATCACTTCTTATGGATGACGGATCCAAATTTTCCGTCCTTGGTGTTTTCTGCGCTCTATGGGTGATTCTGGCTGCTTTCCAGCTGGGTACCCTTTACGGAGCGGTGAAGGCGGTGAACCCGCTGGCTGAACGTTTCCGTGCCGCTTTCCTGGTATCCAGCGTGTTGAACGTGGTGGTGTACATCATCCTGGCCATCCTTTTGAAGAGCCATGCCGGCGATTCCAATACCTACGGCAGTTTCTTCTGGATCAGTCTGGTGGCCACAGCTATCCTGTTCGCCCTATCCTTCCTCCTGACCCGCATGCGTCATGTAAAGGTGGGGCTGGCAGCGGCTTATATTTCCTCTTTCTTTGCCATTGCTATTTACCTTTCCGCCTTTGCTGCCGTTCTTCCCAACATTTTTACTGTGGAAACCGCTTCCCTGAAACAGGCCATGGACGGCATGCCCGGCACAGCCCTTCTGGTGATCGCCCTGGTGTGGAGCCTGGGCTCTTTCCTGTGGCGGCAGATCCGGAAAAAAGAATATTACGAATGGAAAGATCATATTTAAGGAAGGTGTATTTACATGGGTGAACTTTTTAAGACACAGCATACCATCGATGAAATGCTGGACCGCATGGGTGTGAAAATCGTGCTGGACTCGGAACATCTGACAGAAGAAGATAAATTCGAGGCGGAAAAGCAGGGATCTTCCGTGGTACTGAAAAAAGTGGAAAAGAAGGATTCCGATCATAAGGAATGAAAACAAAAAGCAGGCCGGCGCCTGCTTTTTTATTGCATTTTTGCTTCCCGCCATCGTCGCCGTGCAGCGGCTATCCGCCACCTCTGAACCCTGTGAACCTTTTGGACCCTCTGAACCCGGGCCACTCTGTGGCCCCATGAGGAATCCTTTCCTTCAACTCTCTGAAACTATATTCCTACTGGAACAATTATTCTACTTTGTGGTATAATGAATTAAGAAAAAATGTTCCAGGGAGGAAATCATGGATATCGGAGATAAGCTTGATATATTGGCGGACGCGGCAAAATATGATGTATCCTGTTCATCCAGCGGTTCTTCGCGAGCCAGTGCGGGAGGTTTAGGAAATGGTCACAAAAGCGGTATCTGCCATACATGGACAGCAGACGGACGATGTGTATCCCTTTTAAAGATACTGATGACCAATTCCTGTATTTATGACTGCGAATACTGCGTGAACCGGAGAAGCCATGATACGAAAAGGGCCATGCTGACGCCGGAAGAAATCGTCATGCTGACCGTGGAATTTTATAAAAGAAATTATATTGAAGGCCTTTTCCTTTCTTCCGGCATCATCCGCTCTCCCGATTACACCACGGAGCTTCTCATCAAAACAGCCAGGCTCCTAAGGGAGAGGGAACATTTCAACGGCTATATCCACATGAAGGGAATTCCCGGCACGGACAGTGCGCTTCTTGATGAACTGGGGCGGTACGTAGACAGGGTAAGCGTGAATATAGAGCTCCCCTCTGAAAAATCCCTTCGTCTTCTGGCGCCGCAGAAAACAAAGACGGCCATCCTGGCACCTATGCGTTTCTTTAAGGAATCCATAGAAGCCCACAGGGAAGAAAAGAAGCATTTTAAAAAAGCGCCTTCCTTTGTGCCTGCCGGCCAGACCACCCAGCTTATTGTAGGTGCCAGCGGGGAAAGCGACCGTCAGATTCTGCTTCTCACCCAGGGGCTCTACCGGAAGGCGGACTTGAAGAGGGTATACTATTCGGCCTATGTGCCGGTGATGAAGGGAAAAAATCTGCCAGCCCTCAAAAGGCCGCCCCTTTCCCGGGAGAACAGACTTTACCAGGCTGACTGGCTCCTTCGGTTTTACCATTTCCAGGCAGAAGAAATCCTTACGCCGGAAGAACCGGATTTTGACGAGGAGCTGGATCCCAAGTGCACCTGGGCTCTCCGTCACCGGGAGCTTTTTCCTGTGGAAATCAACAGGGCGTCCTATGAAATGATTCTCCGGGTGCCCGGCATTGGCGTGAAAAGTGCCCTGCGTATCATCCGCCTCAGGAGGTATGGAAATCTTTCCTTTGATGATTTGAGGAGGGTGGGGCTGGTGATGAAAAGGGCCCGCTATTTCATCACCGTTAACGGAAGGTACTATGGCGGATTTGCCATTGATGATAAGAATCTAAGGAATCATCTCATATCAGAGACCGCAGCCAGGGAAGTGCGGGAGATGAGCCTTTTTGATACTCAGGTATAGGGAAGCACTGATTCATACATAGAGTTTGTTCTTAGAGAAATTTTTATGCACTGCTTCGTCGCAGTGGATAAAAGAACGGGAATAAAAGCAGACAATAATCAGCGCTTTCCCGGGGTGGTGAAACTAAACTATGCATTTTATCTATGACGGCACCTATCCCGGCTTTCTGACAGCGGTGTATGAGATTTATCATTTCGGCACCGGAAAGCTGGAAGATATCAGAAGGGACGAAGGGGAATCATCCCTGTTCGGTATGACATACCTGGTGGATACCCGGCTTTTAAAAGCGGAAAAAGTGGCTTCTGCCTTTGAGAAGAAATGCGGGAAAAGAGCCATGGGCTGGATGTACCGTGCCTTCCTTTCCAATTTTGAAGGCAGGGAAATGAAGATTTTCTTTTTTATGAAGGAAGGATTTAAGCTGGGAAAGAAAATCTATACCCGGCAGAAAGAGCCCTGGGTGCAGGACATCCTTTCCATGTGCCGGGCAGTGGGCAATGAAACGGAAAAATTTCGGGGCATCCTCCGCTTCAGTGAGCTGGAGGACGGCACCCTCTATGCGGTCATCCGTCCGGATCATTTCATCCTTCCCCTGCTGGCCGTCCATTTCAAGGACAGGCTGCCCGGCAAACGCTGGGCCATCTATGACAGCCGGCGCCGGGAAGCGGCGGTTTATGAAAATGGCCGGGTTTCCATTGTACAGATGGAACAGGTGCCGGAGCATATGAGATACAGCTCGGCGGAGGAGGATTTCAGACAGCTCTGGAGAAACTACTATCGCCATATGGGAATTGAAGACAGACGAAATCCGGCGGAAAGAATGAATTTCCTGCCTAAAAAGTACTGGCCCTGTCTCACGGAAATGGAAGATTCCTATAACCGTGGAGACCTGCCTCTCAAAGGACTGGATGAAAAGAAGCGGCCCGGAGCAGGAAAGACGATTTCCCAGGATGCGCTGGAAGATGTGCTTCATGCGGTGGAACTCCGCCTCCAGGAAGGGGACTGCGGTCATGGCAAAAAGCAATGATTCCTTTCAGGGGGCAGGCGGATAAATTATATCCAATAACATAAGTTCTGCCTCGCACCATCTTTATTTCTACCGCAGCAGAGGGGATTGGAGAAATCCGGTCCAACGATAGTACACCTTATTACGTTAGGAAATTGCACGTCTCAGAGTCTCAATAGAATCCCAAGCATCTGTTATCCATATTCACCTGCAGCACCGCCTTAAATAACAGAGAGACCGGCAGCTGGCGGTCATTTGGAAATTTCCGTGAAAATTAATGAATACAAAAGAGGCTGTGGAAAAATGTCCAGTCATTTTTCCACAGCCTCTATGCATCAATCAGTGCTTTCTTTCATATCTTCTTTTTACTTGTCATGAAATGAAGGCATTCATAGGCTGGGCGGAGATTGTCAGGAATGATATCCGGATTTTGCGCAGCCTTTGTAGTTCCTGCTTCAGCCGATGTCCGGTAGTACCACAGCTTGTAATCCACCACCGCCATCATTTCCTTGAGCTCCTTTTCCTTCTCTTCCAGCACTTCTTTCTGGCGGGCGAGGATGGCAAGCCGGGTATGGATGGTTTTGTCTCCGTCGTCGGGGAGATTCATGAAGACTTTGATGTCCTTCAGGGAAAGCCCCGTCTTTTTGAGACACTGAACCAGACGGAGTCTTTCTATATCCTCTTCCCGGAAAAGGCGCATGCCGCTGGAAGAACGCTTCAGATTAGGGATGAGCCCCTCCTTGTCATAATAACGGACGGTGGAAACAGGAATTCCCAGAATTTCGGCAGCTTCGCCGGCAGTATACAGCATAATACCACTCCCTGATAAAAAATACTTGACTTGAAGTTCACTTTAGCTTGTAGAATAAGCTATCATAGATTTTATGTCAATAGGGATTGTTATATTTTTCTGGATCATAGATAAGGAGTAAAAGAAATGAAAAGAAAATGGATGGCTGCGGTACTGGCCCTGGGCCTTGCTGCCGGTATGGCAGGATGCGGAAACCAGTCCGCTCCTTCTTCCCGTCAGGCCTCTTCCGGCCCGGTTTCAGAAAAAATGAAACCCTATAACCTGCACCAGGTGGTGGCAGAAAATAACGAAAAAGGCAGAACCATTATGTGGGAACTGCCTTCGGGGAATGATAATTCCCTGGAATACAGAAAAAAGGGGACTGATACGGTCTACACCGTTCCTGCGTCCGGTGAACCGCTGGAAGGAAATCGGGGTATCAAAAACGGCATTGTATATACGGCAAAGCTGGATAACCTGGAAAAGGGAGAAGCCTATGAGTACAGAACCAGGGAAGGAAACAGTGTAAGTGCCTGGTATCCTCTTTCCACCGATGACGGCGGCTCTTTCAAAGCCATCGTCACCTCCGACTCCCAGAGCTCCGACTATAGTGACTGGGAAAACCTGATTCACCATGCATCAGATGCTCATAAGGATGCGTCATTCATGATTGCACTGGGGGATCTGGTGGACAATGGAGACGATGAATACCAGTGGCAGACCTGGTTTAAGAGTGTAGAACCTACCCTCTCTCGCATCCCCGTGGCGCCGGCCCTTGGAAACCACGAAGCCTACTCCCTGGACTGGAAAAATCATATGCCAAACCGCTACCTGACCCATTTCACCCTGCCGGATAATGGAAATAAAGACTTGAAAAACCACTACTATTCCTTCGACTGGGGCGATGTGCACTTTACAGTGCTGGATACATCACTTTATGAAGAAAAAGAGTGGCTGCCGGATCTTTATGAAAAGGAAAGGACATGGCTGGAAAAGGATTTGAAAGGTACAAAGAAAAAATGGAAAGTGGTGCTCATGCATAAAGACCCTCTGCAGTATGGATTTGCCGATGAAAGCAGACCTCACAGGGAAGAAGGATTTTCCGAAGAAGGGGAAATCTTCATGCCCCTCTTCGATACCTGCGGCGTAGACCTTGTCATCTCCGCTCATCTCCACACCTACCGCGACCGAGGTCATATCTATGACTTTAAACGTTCCGAAAAAGGACCGGTTTATGTTATCGACGGTCTCTCCGGCAACGTCCGCTACCCAGAACTGTGGAAAAAACACGAACTGGATGAATACGTGGCACCCCAGCCGGAAACGGATAACTATTCCATCTTGGAAGCAGACAGGGATACACTGACCCTCACCGGCTACCTTCCCGATGGGACAAAACTCCATGAAACCGTAGTGAGGAAAGGAGAACAGGGATAGGAGATAGAAGAGAGAAGAGAGAGGTTAGAAATCAGAAATCAGACTTTCTGTCGGCTGTCCGCTGCTCACTGACCGCCTTGGTGGGCATGCAGCCGCAGAGCGGCTGGGATCGAAGATCGGGGGCCGCATGACGGCGCAGATCTAGTGGCTTGTGGCTGGTAGCTGGTGGCTGGAAAAACCATACAACCGCGCCTAACGGTCAGTCGATTAAAAGGAAGGCCCTTTTATGGGCAGGCTATGGGCCAACTTCGACTGACTTGCACATTCTCTGCAGAATGTGCACAGCGCGTGGAAAATAAGGCACCCCCCTTTGGTGCCTTACGGCACCACCTTTCCCCGCTAAAGCGGGGGCACTATGGATGCTTGCCAATGTGCCACATGACTCCTTGGGAAAGCATTGAGAGGTTTATTCTCCCCCCTGAATAGGGGGGAGTCCGGCGCAGCCGGATAGGGGGTGGCCGCGGAAGCGGCCAATTCACTGCCATGTTTAGTATGATTTATGCAGCATAAAGGAAATCCCGTAACGTAAGGCTCCTTTCTCCGAATGGAGCTCCGCGGAGCGGTGAGGATAGGCCTTTCTCCAGCAAAGGCATCGCCTGCGGCTATAGCATTACTTCATGTAGCACTTGTGACACATGATGGAAGAACGTAACGCTGACTTTATAATCATTGCCCGAAGGGCAATCCACCACCCTCGGCCCGCAGGGCCGTAAACCCTCCCCTCTGAACCTTCTGAACCCGGGCCACTCCGTGCCACCAAAGGGCCTGCCCCCTTTGGTGCTGACGCACCACCTTCCCCCCGCAAGCGGTGGGACTATAAATGGGGGAGGAACCCTCTGAACCCGGGCCACTCTGTGGCCCTTATTTATTTCTCATTCACAATTTTCCAGTTCCGAAGGAGGACTTTCTTCCCTCTCCAGGCAAAGGCGTAATTTTTATAAGTTTTATCGAAGCTGCGGTTAGACAGGGATTCCATCATTTCTCCGGTGAGAAGGGGAATCCTTTTTTCATGGATTTCCGGCAGGGGAGAGGGGGGTGCTTTTCGATTATAGGGGCAGCAGTTCTGGCAGGCGTCGCAGCCGAAGATAAGAGGCGTTTTTTTGATGATTTCCTTTTCCTCTTCCTCCAGGTCTTCTTTTTTCTGGGTGAGGTAGGATTTACAATGCCATGGATTGAAGGGCTCTTTCCCTATGATTTTACCCGGGCAGGCATTTTCACAGAGACGGCAGTCACCGCAGGAAAGGGTAAGAGGATTGTCGGGAGTGAGGGAAATTGTGGTGAGGATGGCGCCGATGGTGACGCAGGAACCGTATACCGGATGGATGAGGCAGTGGTTCCTGCCGAAGAATCCTAATCCCGCCGCATAGGCAAGCCATCGGTCCACCATGGGGGAGGTATCGGTAAGGGCTTTGAATTCTTCTTCCGGATAGATGGATTTCATGTGGTTTATGATATTTTCCATGTACCGGTGATTGGTGCGGTGGTAATCTTCAGGGCGGGCGTACAGGGCAATATTTCCCATTTCCTTTTCTTCTGTCTTATAGGGGAAAAGGATGACGAAGAAAGACATGGCGCCGGAAAGGAGAGCTTCCGGGGTCATTCTTTTTTCTATTTCTTCCGGTGCAAAGGGGACAGGCCCGGTAAGGGACAGTTTTTTCGATAGCTCGTCAGAAAAATGAACACTGCAGGCGCCGCAGGCTGTAAGACCCAGAGAGCGGGCAGTTTCCTGAAAAATTGTTTTCGGATTCATGATATTTCCTTAATGAAATAATAAAAAACGGCGCTTGGGAAAAGCGCCGCAGGGTTATTTAACCATTCGCTTGGCCAGAAGTTCGCTTACTCTTTCCGTAGGCATATCATCGCTGTCATAGAGAAGGCCTTTGGGGCTCTTAATGATGAGCCGGTCCATCAGGTTCTGGCTGATAAGGTCATTGGTAGCCGACAGAAATGCCATGCATGCCTTGTCATGATAGTCTTTCGTAATCAGTCTGGACAGCCCCGGCGCTTTCAGCCGCTGCTGGAGGAAGAGCTGGTGAATGGCTTTCCAGCTTTCTTTCTTCGGGCATGCCCGGAGGAGCACGCAGATTTCATAGCCCATGTCCTTAAGGTAGGAAATATATTCCAGGGTATGGGATACATTTTCCAGAGATCCTTCCTGCAGGATGTGGTATCTTCCTTCTGCCGCCTTTTTCATGGTGAGGTCCGACAGGTACCTGCCCTGTTCCATGGAAAAGCAGGCGCAGTACTGGCCGTATTTTTTCATCAGCTCCCGGAAACGGGGATGAAAGCCGCGGAAATTGTCGCCCATGGACTGGATGATATTTCCGCCGTATTCCTCGATAATCATGGAAGACATCCGCGTTTTACCGGATCCCGGCTGGCCTGCAATGATAAAGGCCATGGGATGTTTCTGATTTCCGGCTTTGTTTTCACGGACAGAAGGCCATACGGTCTTTTCAAAAAGGGCATCCATTTCGTCCTTTTCGAAGGCGCTTTCCTTCTCAACAAGCTGGCGGGAAAACTTGGCATTTACCGGGCGGAAAATCTGGTCTGCCATGTACCGGGTCTCTATATTATAGGCTTCCTGGAGCATGCTCACCTGGGTGGACATAGGAAGACCATGTCCTTTGCGGAGCTCAATGAGTGACATCTCGCGGATGGTGGTGCGCCAGAGACTATAAAGACGGGACTCGTCAGCCCTGTCAATTTCCACTTCATCTTTCATAGTCCAAAGCAGGTTATGAATGGTGGTGAAAATCTCCGCATTCACTTCCAGTTGTATTCCCATAGGGGTAATTTCCGCTGATTCACTTAGTTCGCTGATTGTCCGCTCGTCATAGGGCATAGCCTGACCAACTCCTTTGCTAAATACATATATATTCTTCTCAATCATAACAAAGTGCAGGGAATTTGTCTATGAAAGAAATAAAAGGGTCGACTTTGTCGGCCCCCGGCTCAAAAGGTGCAGAAGGTGAAGCGGGTTCAAAGGGTGGTGGCAGGCGTGCAGCCGCGGAGCGGCTGGGATCGAAAATCGGGATCGAGGATCGGGGGACCGCCGCCCACTGTCATCCTCGCCAGCGAAGGATCTCGGTACGCTTAGTAAGTATTGCCAATGGCAGTAAATACCAGTCGGCGGGGCGGCTGTATTCCCGGAGGGGCTTGCGCCTTCGGCGCAGAGGGGCGTATGGCATCCATCGGGCCTTCGTCTCTCGGTGCCAAGGGTTGCGTCGCTGTCGCTCAGGGGGCAAAGGCCGTGGTGTGGCGCCTTCTAATTCATTGAAGGCGCCATTATGATAAAACCTTCACAACCGCCCTGGCGGGCGGGGGGAAAAGAGGCCCCCCCTTTGGTGGCTTGCGCCACCACCTTTCCCCCCGCTGAAGCGGGGGGCTATGGACGCTTGCTGTTGTGTTACATGACTTTGCGGGAAAACATAGAGGGGTTATATTCTGCCCCCTGAATAGGGTGGCAAGCGAACTTGGTTCGTAGGGAAGCAAAGCGACCTGAGAACCAAGTGAGACGCTTTCCCGTGGAGGAAGTCCGGCGCAGCCGGATAGGGGGTGGCCGCGGAAGCGGCCAATTCACCGTAGTGTCAGTTTGTATATGATACTCAACGTATCAAGCCGTACTCAGCTAATTGCTAAAAGCTAATTGCTGTCGCCTCTACGCCAAGCACTCCTTTCTGCCGCAAGGCAGCATACTACCGGGGAGATTTCTCGGCTCCCTTTCGCTGGCCCCATGAATCTATGGGATTATACCGGCTTGTACCTCCGCTCGAAATGACGGGGCAGCTATGGTGACACAATGCAAGTCCCGTAACGTTGACTTTATGATCAATGCTGCCTTCGGCGGCAATCCTTCCCCTTTGAACCCTTTCTACACAACCTTTCTCTACACAACCTTTCTACATAACCTGCGGGCCCTCCGGGCCCGCCCCCTTTGGTGCTGACGCACCACCTTCCCCCCGCAAGCGGTGGGACAATAAGTGAGGGGGAGGGAACCCTCTGAACCCTCTGAACCCTATCTCTTCAATTTCCCCAGATCCACCGCCTCCGGCGTTTTCAAAAGGGGTGATGCATTCCAGGGGTGGTCGTATTTCACCAGACATTCGGTTACCGTTTCATAGGCTGCCTGGGCCAGGGCGGCTCCCAGCTCTGAGAAGGGGCCGGCGTCGGTGAAATGAGGGCCTTCGGGGTCGGTGATGAAGGTGATGCCGTCGGTGCCTGTTCCGGTGGCAGGAAGGCCGTTATTTACATCCGCAATGCCCAGGTCCTGGAGGGCGGCGGTTTTTCCTTCTGTCAGGGTGATGAGAGCCCTGGCCATAATGCCGTCGGGAAGGCTGCCGTGAATGAGGACTATCATGTTAATAGTTCCCAGGGGAGCAAACTTCCCCTTTTCTTCCCTGTAGAGGGCAGGGGAGGAGGCGCGGCAGGCGGTTTTTTCCACGCCGCCGGTGGTAATGGCTTCCACCAGTACAGGGCCTGCTTTTATGGTTTTATGGGAGAACAGGTTAACTTTGGCGGCGGTGAGGAGGACGGCGCTTTCTTCCGGAACGGCTCCTCTCTTCAGGGCGCAGAGTTTGAGGTAGGAGGATACGGAGCCTCCGGGGAAATCTTTTTCCGAGGGGTAGAAGGCGGTGAGCTTCCGGTTCAGGGCGTATCGTATATTTCTGAATCCACCGCCGTAAATGGCCGTGGACAGGGAGCGATGAGGACGGTCAAAGGTAACCATAAGTGTTTCCGGGAATAGGAGGAGACGGCTGCCCGGCATGGAAAGCTGGATTTCTTTCATAGGATACTCCTTTAACATTTAAATGATAAAATCATTATACTATGTATGATGAAAAGAAGCTTGGCACTCCTGTCATTGAAGTGAGGGGGAAAATATGATACCATGTAACTGAATTTATCTAATTTGAACAGAACGAGGAGATTTCATGGTTATTATTCCTTATATAGTACTGGCTGCGGTGGCAGCGCTTTTCTTTGTGGTCTCTTATTTTGTTATCTGCGGATTTCCCCAAAAGAAGGGGAAGGCGGAAAAAGCGAAGGCAGCTGTCAGTGAGGCTGAGAAGAAGGAAAATATAGAAAAGCCTTCCTTTGACCATAGGGATGATTCTATGGATGATGCTACCCGCATTATTCCGGTAAAGCCCCGCCGTCAGGCACCGGTCCGCTTTGATGACGAGGAGGAAAAGACAAAGGTCTTCACCAGAAAGGATTTCGGCGAATCGAAAGAAAAGGATGCTTTTTCTTCTTCCAGCGGCAAAAGCCCTTTCCCGCCGGAACCGGAGCCCCATGTATTTACTGCCCAGCCGGACCTGAATTCTCTGGAAGAATATTTTGTCCGTCATTTCCTGAACCGCTATGGAGCCGTTTCTTCCACTGTGGAGCAGGATACAAGAAGGGTGACCCAGCATTTGATCGAAGGCCTTCAGATGAAGAGCCGGGAGGCTGTGGATACGCTTACCCATATTATGGTGCAGGAGGCCATGCAGAATGCCCAGCGCACCTATGTAATGATGCCTACGCCTACGGTTTTGGAAATAGTTACCGATGCCTTTTCCGATGTGGCCAGAGGCAGCCGTTCTGATACGAAGACCATTCTTGCCTATGATGCGCTGAAGGCCATGCCCCGCATGGAGGAAAGCGAGTTCCATGCGCTGGCGCTGCTTCTGATTTTCCATTATTCCAGAAATACGGACAATGTGGACGCAGACCATTTGAAGAAATATACGGATAAGTATATCACGCCTTTCCTCTACAAACTGCCTGACGAGTACACCGGCTACCAGCAGCTTGAATATCTGCACTGCGTGTCCCTGTCTAATAAGGATATTCCTTTTGGACAGGTGCTTCATGATTCCTATCCCTTCATTTTCGCCTTCCGCGGCTGCATGAAGAGTGAACTGGCTTCTGCCTATTCCTCCTGGCCGGAGGGCACTATCGTGGCCAGCCTCTATAATTCCTATGTGAAGCCGGCGGCGGTGGATGAATCTACCCTGTCCGGACTGTTTGACGACATGGGCATGGATGATGAGGTGACCAGAAGGAGTGTTCTTGCATTGGTGGAATCCCGTCCTGTTACCTATGACAGAAAGGAAATGGGATATATTCTGGGCAAGGTTTCGCCCAATCTGCAGAAGCTGCAGGATATCTGGGATAACAGCATGATTCGCCGTTCGTCCCTCACCCTTATGGGCATGTATATTGCCAAGATCTGCATTCGGGAAACCATAGGGGAGGATTTTGACCTCAGCCACTGGATGTAATTCTTTTGAGCGAATAAGGACAGCCGGCAGGCAGTGCTTCTCGGAAAATATTTAAAATCTGCCGCCCTGCGGCGGATTTTCTTTTTTGAAAGGTGGGATACCATGGGTATTTTTGATATCATTGGACCGGTGATGGTGGGTCCTTCCAGCTCCCATACCGCCGGCGCCGCCCGCATCGGGCAGACTGCCAGAGCTATCCTTGGGGAGCCGGTAAAGGAAGCCAGGATTACTCTTTATGGCTCTTTTGCCAAAACCGGCAAGGGCCATGGTACGGACCGGGCCCTGGCGGCAGGGCTCATGGGATATGCGCCTGACAGCGGCACTATCCGGGATGCTTTGAATATTGCGAAACAAAGGGGAATTGATATTTCATTCTATCTTTCAGAAGAGGATATGGGTCATCCCAATGTAGCCAAAATCGATGCCAACGGCATCCACGGCGCCCATGTGTCCGTGGTGGGCCGCTCCCTGGGCGGCGGGCGTATTATGGTGACCAGCATTGACGGCTATGATGTGGAAATCACGGGGGAAGAATATACGCTTCTCACCCGTCATAATGATAAGCCCGGCGTGGTGGCCAAGGTATGCGAGGAACTGGCTAAAGAGCAGATTAATATTTCCACCATGCGTCTTTTCCGTAAAGGGAAGGGCAGCGAAGCGGTGATGATTATCCATACGGATCAGCCGGTACCGCCGGATGTGGCGGAAAAGGTGAAGAATTCCAACGAAAACATTACCTATGTCATGGCGCTGGATATTATTTAAGGAGGGCTTTATGGAATACCATTCTATGAAAGAACTGTTTGCTGTGGCAGACGTGGAAAAATGCTCTCCCGGCATTATCGCCTGCCGCGTGGAAGCGGAGGAAAGCGGGAAGAGCTATGAGGAAATCTGGTCCCGCATGAAATATACCATCCCCATTTTTCGGGAATCCATCCAGAAGGGACTTTCTGACACTGCCAAATCGGCCAGCGGCCTGGTGGGTGGCGATGCTAACCGCCTTTTTACAGGCCACATGCGCTTTCTCTCTCCCGTATGCCAGAGGGCGGCTTCCTATGCCATTGCCACAGCCGAGGCCAATGCGAAAATGTACCGTATCGTAGCCTGCCCTACGGCCGGCTCCTGCGGCATTCTTCCGGCCGTTCTCTCCGCTGTGGTGGAAGAGACCAATGCTTCCATGTATGACATAACCTGCGCCCTTTTCACGGCCGGTGCCATCGGCCGGGTGATTGCGGAAAAGGCGTCCATTGCCGGCGCCGTGGGCGGCTGCCAGGCGGAATGCGGAGCAGCCTGCGGTATGGCAGCTGCGGCGGCAGTAGACCTTCTCAAAGGATCCACGAAGCAGATAGGTAATGCCTTTGCCCTGGCACTGAAGAATATTCTGGGCCTTGTGTGCGATCCCGTAGGGGGACTGGTGGAAGTTCCCTGTGTGAAGCGGAATGCCTTCCATGCGGTTCATGCCCTTCTGGCGGTTGAAATGGCTATGAACGGCATTGAAAGCGTCATCCCTCCCGACGAGGTGATTGAAGCCATGGGGGATGTGGGACGGCGTCTTCCCGTAGAACTTAAGGAAACAAGCCGGGCCGGCCTGGCAATGACGAAAACAGGCAGGAAGATCCACGATGAAATCTTGAAGAAATCGGCTATGGTGAAATAAAGACCCGGAGCACTGCATAAGTGCTTTTCGAGGCAGGAGAATCTATGCATCAGGACGGAGTACGTTTTTTAGAAAAAGAAATCACACAAATGAAGGTAGCGGTTATCGGTGATATGATGACTGACCGCTATATTACAGGCAGGGTGAACCGGATTTCACCGGAAGCACCGGTGCCGGTGAACCTGGTGGAATCCCAGCGGGAAGTGCCCGGCGGCGCAGCCAATACGGCTGCCAACCTGGCGGCCCTGGGATGTCCGGTTTTTGCCTGCGGCATGAAGGGCAATGATGCCGACGGGGCGGTCCTTTCTTCTCTTATGGAACAGGCGGGTATCGATATGTCCGGCATGATTTTAGCCGAAAATTACCATACCACTGCTAAAATAAGAATCCTTGGCGCCCGGCAGCAGATGATGCGTCTTGACTATGAGGAAAAAAAGAATCCCTCTTCCCATGACTGCCATTTCATCCTGTCATGGCTGGAACAACTTCTTCGTGAGGGACTCCGGTGCATCGTCCTTTCCGATTACGGCAAGGGCATGATTACAGGAGAACTTTCCGGGGCGGTCATTTCCCTGGCAAAAAGATATGGAGTGCCGGTACTGGTGGACCCCAAAGGTTCTGACTGGACCAAGTATGACGGTGCCTACGGCATTACCCCCAACCTGAATGAACTGTCGGACTGCGTGGGACGGGAAATCCCCAATGAGGATGAAGCGGTGGAAAAGGCAGGAAAGGAAGTCCGGGAAAAATACCATCTGACCCATCTTTTCGTCACCCGTTCCGAGAAGGGAATTACCTGCATCAGCGAAAACGGTTCGATTCATCGCGCCTCCGCAGCCCAGGATGTGTTTGACGTGTCCGGCGCCGGAGATACGGTGATGGCGGTTACCGCTGCCGCTACGGCTGACGGACTTCCTATGGACACCATTCTGGAGCTTTCCAACAAGGCGGCAGGCATTGCGGTTTCCAAAGTGGGCACTTACCAGGTAAAAAGGGAAGAACTTCTCTCCGCCTGGAGCAGGGGAGAGAATGTGCGTCTTTCCTACCGGCCCCTGACCTGGGAAGAAGCGGAAGAAAAAGTCCGCCTCTGGAAAGAGCGGGGAGAAAAGGTGGTTTTCACCAACGGCTGCTTTGACATCCTTCACCGGGGTCATGTAACCTACCTCCAGCAGGCGGCGTCTTTGGGAAATCACCTCATTGTAGGTCTCAACAGCGATGAATCTGTGAAGAAACTGAAGGGGTCAGGCCGCCCTGTGAATAAGGAAGAAGACAGAAGCTTCATGCTGGCGGCCCTCCGATGTGTGGACGAAGTGGTGGTTTTCGGGGAAGATACGCCGGAAAAGCTGCTGTCCCGCTTAAAGCCGGACATCCTTGTCAAAGGCGGCGATTACAGGGTGGAAGAGGTGGCAGGAAGGCAGTATGCGGGAGAAGTGAAAATCCTTTCCTTTGTAGACGGCTACTCCACCACCGGCCTCATTCATAAAATTCGCAGGGAATAAGCTATGGAAGACAGATATTACCATGTGGACCTCAAAAATAAAACCATCGTCCTCATTTACATGCTTTATTTCGGGGACATGGTTTCCATTTCCCCCTTCCTGGAGGTGCTCCGCCGGGAAGCTGAGGGATCTAAAATCCTGCTTGTCATGGATGCCCGTTTCCAGGAAGCGGTGAAATACAATCCCAATATTGATGAAATCATTCCCTTCGACCGTCATGGCAGGGAAAAGGGCATGGGGGCCACCTGGAAACTGGGAAAGAAAATCGGGGCTTTCAATCCCGATATTCTCCTCACCCTTCATGGCACCACCAGAAGCACTCTGCTGGCACTGGCCATGCATCCAAAACACTGGGGCGGCGAAGAGGGAACAAGGATAGACTCCTTCTTCATGGACTGGCCCATGACCATTGAAACCTACAATTCACATGCGGTGGACAAATACCTGAAAGTCTTGGAAAGACTGGGAGTCAAGGACCTGCACCACAGCGGCATGCGTACCTTTACTTCACCGGAATGGGAAAAGAAGGCTGATGACTTTTACCGTGCCCGGGGAATCAGTCCAAAAGACAGGCTGGTAGGCCTTTCGGTCGGAAGCTCTACGGCTGAAAAGAACTGGCCGGCGGAGAAATATGGAAAAACGGCGGATCATTTTGCAGAAAAAGGCATGATACCCGTATTCTTCGGTGTCCCGTCGGAACTGCCGCTCATTGAAAAGGCAGTGAGCGTCATGAAATCCAAACGGTATATCATCGCGGCAGGGAAGCTCTCCATGGGAGAATTCATGGCCGCTGCCGGACGATGCTCCCTGGCTTTTACCAATGACAGCGGACCCATGTATGTTTTCGACAGCCGGGGCGTTCCCACCATTGCCATGTTCGGCCCCAGCAATGCCAAATTCCACCATCCATTAGGCCCCTGCTCCAAGGCCATTTCCTCCTGGGACATGCCCATGGGGCCGGAACATGTGAATAAAACCATAGCCTCCGGTCAATATACCCCGATTTCCGAAATTCCCCTGGAAAAAGTGATTGAAACAGGGGAATGGGCACTTGCTGAATCGGAATCAGTAGAAAAGGAATAGAGCATCATAAAAATGCTTTCTCAGCATAGAGGAGGCATTTTTCTGTGATATAATTTATACATACATATTTTTCTATACGTTATTAATCAGGAGACTGTATGCATCTTCTTTCTGTGTTTCCTGCGCTGCAGGTTAAAAATTACCGTATATTCTGGATAACCCAGTGGATTGCGCTTATCGGTTTCTGGCTGCAGCTTACAGCCCAGCAGTGGCTGGTGTACACCATGACCGATTCCGCTCTTCTTCTGGGTCTGCTTTCTGCCTGCCAGTTTGCGCCCAGCCTTCTTTTCACCCTTTTCACAGGTCTTTGGATAGATAAACACAATAAGCGGAAAATCCTCATGGGAACCCAGCTCTTTTATCTCATCCAGGCTTCTCTTCTGGGACTTCTCCTTTGGACAGGCCATGAAACCTACCTGTGGATTCTTTTCTTTGCCTTCTTTGTGGGCACCATCGACAGCTTTGATATGCCTGCCCGCATGGCCTTCATGCCGGAGCTGGTGGGGAAGAAGGCCCTTCACAGTGCAATCAGCCTGAATTCCGCCAATTTCAATATTACCCGCATGGTAGGCCCTCTTCTAGCGGCATTCCTTTTGAAATATCTATCTTACAGCACCATCTTTTTCATGAATGCCCTGTCCCTTGTGCCTATTATCATTGCCTACAGCCGCATGGATGTGAATTCCGTTATAGAGGAAACGGAAAAGCGCCACCCTATCCTTGAAATACGGGAAGGGTTGAAACAGGCGAAGAACAACCCGGTCATTTACAAGAATCTCATCGCTGCGGCTATCGTAAGCGGCCTCATTTTAAATCTGGGCACCTACGGCCCTCTCTTTGCTGACCGGGTGCTTCATGAAGGCATCGACGGCTTCGGCTCCATCCTTTTTGCCGCCGGCGCCGGATCCATGGTGAGCGGCCTTCTGGCCGGAGCGTCGACAAGACATCTGTCCAACACCATGATATTCCGGGCGGCCGTTCTCTGTGGTGTTCTTCTCATGGCAGTGAGCTATGTCCATTACTTTATTCCTGCCCTCTTTCTTTTCGCCCTTCTTGGCTTTTTCATTATCGCCTTCATTGTGAACTGCAATACAGTGATCCAGATGGCGTCGCCCAAAGAATTTCTGGGCCGCATCATGGGCCTCTATACCTTTGTCTTCCTGGGAAGTGCACCCTTTGGTTCTCTGCTTGTCAGCTTCATTATCGAGCAGGTAGGCACCTCCCTGGGACTTCTTCTGGTAGGGGCCCTGGCCATCGGTCTCCTGGTCATTTTTGCCCGGCCTGCTGATGAAATGCATTCCCTTTCGTAAAAGGAAGAAACAGAAAAAGTGTATACACTTTTTCTTGAAATAGTTATAAAATTCTTCTTATGCAGGGGCCTTGCCTTTTAATATGGTTTCCGCTATACTACAGACATAGAATTTCAGAAAAGCAAGGGCGCTGATTATACATCAGCGCCTTTTGCTTTCAGCGAAGATGCTGCCACCGGGCGGCATCTTTTTGCATAGGCAATGACTTTCATTCATATATCAGACAGGACGGATGTCCTGCCATTACAGGAGGTGTTGATGATGCGAAAGCCGAAAATCGGGGTTATGCCGCTGTGGGACGAAGAAAAGGAAAGTATATGGATGCTCCCCGGATACATGGATTCCATTAAAGAAGCGGGTGGGATTCCCGTCATTCTCCCGCTCCATCTGAAGGAAGAAGAATTTGACGAAATCGCCAAAGACTTTGACGGATTCCTCTTTACCGGCGGACAGGATATATCGCCTGCCCTTTACGGAGAAGAGAAACGGCCCCTCTGCGGACCGGTATGCTCCATGAGAGATAAACTGGAAACCATGGTGTTCCGCTACTGCTGGGACCATGATGTACCGGCTCTTGGTATCTGCCGGGGCCTGGAGCTTATGAATGCTCTCCTGGGAGGCACTTTGTACCAGGACATTGCCTCCGAATGCCCCACCCTCCATGCACCGAACCATGTGATGGACTTCTCCTACGACTGGGTGGCCCATTTCAACAGTATCCTCAAAGGAAGTCCCCTCTATGAAAGGCTGGGCGTTTCCTTCCTGGGTGTCAATTCCCTCCATCATCAGGCAGTGAAGACCCTGGCCAAATCCTTAAAGCCCATGGCCGTATCGGAAGACGGCCTGGTGGAAGCAGCCTATGCACCGGAAAAGAAATTCCTGTGGGCCGTGCAGTGGCATCCGGAATACTCCTACACCTATGACGGCCTGGACATGGCCATCTTCGAAGCCTTCACCGAAGCCGCCGGCCGTGGTATGTCCACCCATGTATCTCCTTTCCTGCCGCCGGATTATACCACCACCGATACCTTCCGCCTGGGGTAGGAGGGGAAAAATATAAATGGTCAATGAATGGGGCGCCCTTTGAAAAAGGGGCGCTCTTTTCTGTGGGCTGGTGCCGGCTATCGGCTATCGGCCTTGGCGGGCGCCCCTTAAATAATGAAGGGCGCCAGTATAAATAAAATAAAACCTTACAACCGCCCTAGCGGGCGAGGGAAAACAGGCCAACCGCGCCTGCGGCGCGTGGAAAAGCGTTCCTCCTTGCCCGCTCCGCGGGACTTACCCATAGGGAAGCATGTCACTGGATTCTCAGTCGCCTTGGGCTCCTTACGAATCCAGTTCCTTTGCCACCCCGCAAGCTGTGGCAGAACAAAGCTCCGCTAGGCTGTAATCTCATAAGTAGCTCTAAGCAAAGCACGGGTTGTTGTCCCACCGCACAGCGGAGGGGAAGGTGGTGCCGTAAGGCACCAAAGGGGGGAAGGCCACCTGAGGTGGCCAATTCAGCAGAATGCTTAGCGGGACTTAAGCAGCAGGAGGAAAAATCCCGTAACGCCCTTGCCACCCCGCAAGCGGTGGGACAATAAGTGAGGGGGAGGGAACCCTCTGAACCCGGGCTGCCGGCGGCCCCTTGCAATCCCATTTCCTTTTCCATACAATAAGAGTACCTGTCTTTAAGGCAGACACTTTCTGATTTCGTTACGGAGGGCTTATGGATTCATCTTCACCGGCATGGAAGGCGCTGCATGAGGCTTTCCCCCGCACCATACCCATATTTGCAGGTTTCTGGTTTCTGGCTTTTGCCTATGGCTTTTATATGTATACCCTGGGATTTTCCTTTATCTATCCCACACTGATGGCTATGATTATCTTTGGCGGTTCGCTGGAATTTGTGACGGTGTCCATGCTGCTTTCTCCCTTTGCACCCTGGCAGGCGCTGGTAGTGGCGCTGACGGTGCAGGCGCGCCATCTTTTCTACGGGCTTTCCATGCTGGAGAAATATAAAGGTACCGGCTGGAAGAAGCCTTTCCTTATTTTCTGGATGTGTGATGAAACTTTTGCGCTGAATTATTCCTCCACTATTCCTTACGATGTGGACAGGGGGTGGTACTATTTCTGGGTGTCATTTCTCAATTATTTCTACTGGGTATCCGGTGCTCTGTTGGGAGGACTTCTGGGAACGGTGATTCAATTCAATACCAAGGGCCTTTCTTTTGTGATGACATCCATGTTCCTTGTGATTTTTCTGGAACAGTGGCTGAAGGAGGAAAAGCATTTTACCGCCCTCATAGGCCTTGGCATTTCTCTGGGAGCCTTGTACTTTTTCGGCGGGGACTCCTTTATCATTCCCGCCATGGCAGGTATGATGCTGGTGCTTACCATTTTTAGAAAACCTCTGGAGAAGGCAGGTGGATTTTTATGAGTTCCATGCCTTTGTGGCAGCAGGCAGCCACTATTCTTCTCTGTGCCCTGGGGACCATGGTTACCCGGTTTCTGCCATTTCTTATTTTCAAGCCGGGAAGCGGACTTCCTTCTTATGTGAAATACCTGGGGAAAGCGCTGCCTTCTGCGGTTTTTGCGCTGCTGGTGGTGTACTGTTTGAAGGATGTTTCCCTCTTTTCCGGCAGCCATGGTATTCCGGAGGCGCTTTCCATGGCGGTGACCACGGCGCTCCACCTGTGGAAAAGGCAGATGCTTCTTTCCATGGCCGGCGGTACCATCTGTTATATGATGCTGGTGCAGTATGTGTTTTAAAAAATTAAAATAATTTGATATGTCCGGCCCCTGAATATGATCTTTCTGCATTCAGGGGCTTTTATTTTAATTTTTTGATAAAAGTTTCTCTATTTTCCTGTCGTATATGGTAAAATGATATGGTGCAATCAAATTCATTAAAAGGAATGGAAAATCACAGGTTTCTGTGGATTCCTGCCGGAGTAGGAGGACAGGATGGCAAAGGATTATTCTTTTGATGTGGTGTGCCGCACTGATTTACAGGAGGCGCAGAATGCAGTAAACCAGGCTGCCCGGGAAATCGGTACCCGTTATGATTTCAAAGGAAGCAAAAGCTCTGTATCCCTGGAAGAGGGACATATCACACTGATTGGTGATGATGATTTCAAGCTGAGGCTGGTACGGGATATCCTGAACACAAAGCTGGTGAAGCGGGGGATTTCCCTTAAAAATATTAAAGACGGCAAGAAGGAGCCGGCTGCCGGCGGTACGGTACGCCAGGTGCTGGAGCTTCAGAACGGCATTTCTTCGGAAATGGCCAAGGATATTGTAAAAAGGGTGAAAGCGTCCAAAATCAAGGTGGCTGCTAAAATTAACGGTGATGAAGTGCGAATCAGCGGGAAAGACAAGGATGCGCTCCAGGAATGCATTGGCTTCCTGAAGCAGCAGGATCTTCCGGCGGATTTACAGTTTGTGAATTACAGATAGAAGAGATGAAGGGATTATGAAACCAGAGGAAATGATTGGCAAAGTGCTCCGTGAAGGACACACCACCGGCGCTACTGCGGCAGGGGCCATGAAGGCGGCAGTGCTTGCCATGAGAGGAGAATTTCCCAAAACGGTGACGGTCCTTTCCCCCCAGCGTCAGGAAATCGTGATTCCTGTGGAGTCGGCAGAAGGGGATGCGCATCAGGGAAGCGCTACCTGTCTGAAGGATGCAGGGGATGATCTGGACTGTACCAATGGAACTCCCATTGTAGTGACAGTGGAACTGAAAGAGGAGCCGGGCATGGAGCTTAAGGCAGGAAAGGGCGTGGGCATTGTGACCCGGCCGGGCCTGCAGGTGCCGGTGGGGAAACCGGCCATCAATCCGGGGCCCCAGATTATGCTTCGGTATGTGTATGAAGAGTTTTTCCATAAAGACCAGGGAATCGTCGTGACAGTTTCCATTCCCAAGGGGGAGGAGCTGGCAAAGCAGACATTGAATCCTTCCATCGGCGTAAAGGGCGGGATTTCCGTCCTTGGCACCACAGGTATTGTAAAGCCCATGAGTGAGGATGCCTACAAGCGGAGCCTGGCGCCTCAGGTGCCGGTGGTTTGGGCGTCCGGTTTCCGCACGGCAGTGCTGTGCCCGGGACGAATCGGAGAAAATGCGGCTAAGATTATGGGCATCCCGGAGGGAGCCATTATCGAAACAAGCAATTTCATCGGTTTCATGATGGAGCAGTGCATTGCCCGGGGCTTTGACAAGATGCTTATTATCGGCCATATGGGAAAACTGGTGAAAGTAGCTTCCGGCAGTTTCCATACCTATAACAGGAACAGTGACGGCCGTATGGAAACCATGGCAGCTTACGCTGCCATGAACGGCGCATCTCCTTCGGTGGTAAAGGAAATCATGGAATGCAATACTACTGACGGGGCGGCCATCATTATTCACAGGGAACACCTGGATATGGTCTATGGCCAGATGGCGGAAAGAGCACAAGTCCGTTCTGAGCGGTACATTTTCGGGAAATCGAAGGTGGGCGTCATCTTTGCCGCCATGGACGGTACCATTCAGGCCATGAGCAGTCATGCAAAGGAGATTTTGAAGGAAAACAAATGGATCATACATTAATCGTAGCAGGCATTGGTCCCGGCGGCCGCGAATATATCCTGCCGAAGGCCCTTTCTGCCATAGAAAATGCCCATTACCTGGTGGGCGGAAAAAGGGCGCTTCATGACTACGCCGGAGAGGGGCAGGAAACCTATCCGGTCACCGGAAAGCTTTCCCTTCTGGCAGAATGGCTGGAAGAGAAGCTCACCATCGGTGATGTGGTGGTCATGGTGAGCGGCGATCCCGGTTTCTACAGCCTCCTTCCATGGCTGAAGAAAAGGTTCCCCGAAAGTCCTCTGCAGGTGATTCCCGGGATTTCTTCCGTGCAGGCGGCGTTCTGCCTCATTAACGAACCCTGGCAGGGGACCAAGTGGCTTTCCTTCCATGGAAGGGTGCCGGAAGAAAGGGATACGGCCTATGAAAAAGGGAAGAAGCTGGCTTTTCTGACGGATTATGAACATAATCCTGCCTACATTGCCGGTTATCTTATAAAGCAGGGGTGGCCGAAGGAAACAAAAGCCGCAGCCTGTGAGCATATTTCCTATGAGAACCAGCATATTTCAGAGTCCTCTCTGGAAGATATGGTATCTCTCGAAGGTTTTGGTGAATCAGTGATGGTGGTGATAGGGTAAGATGCACAGATTTGGTATTCGTGATGAGGAGTTTATTCGGGGAAAGGTACCGATGACGAAAGCAGAGATTCGTGCCATGGTCATGGTGAAGGCAGGAATTCGCCCGGAGGATCGGGTGGCTGACATCGGTGCAGGTACGGGATCCATTTCCATTGAAGCAGCCCTGGCGGCTTCCAAGGGGGAAGTGTATTCCATCGAAAGAAATCCGGAAGGCATTCGGCTGATTGAGGAAAACGCCGAAAAATTCGGATTGAAAAACATTCACACCATTCAGGGCGTGGCTCCGGCGGCCATGGACAGCCTGCCGCCTCTTGATGTGGTGATTATCGGCGGCTCCAGCGGCAATATGCATGAAATCCTTGACAGGGCGGAAACGCTCCTGCCAAAGGGCGGGCGTATCATCCTGACCGCGGTCACTGCGGAAACCACAGGGGAAGTGGTGCGGGAATTTGAAGACCGTCCCTTTACCCTGGAAGGATTCCAGATGCAGATTAACAGGCTTAGGAAATTGGGAAGGTATCATTTATATGATCCCCTGAGCCCTGTATTTATCTTTACTGCAGAAAAAATTTGAGGAGGTTTTTATGGCAAAATTATATTTTATCGGTGCAGGCCCGGGAGACCCGGAACTGATTACCCTGAAAGGCAAGAGACTGATCAGCGAGGCTGATGTAATCATTTATGCCGGCTCCCTGGTGAACCCGGAAATTCTGAAGTACGGCAAAGAAGGGGCTGAAATCTACAACAGCGCCACCATGAATCTGGATGAAGTGCTGGAAGTGGAAATCGAAGCTCTGAAAGCCGGTAAAAGGGTAGCCCGCGTTCACACAGGGGACCCTGCCATTTATGGCGCTATCCAGGAGCAGATGGACGGCCTTCGTGCTGCCGGCATTCCGGACGAAGACTTTGAAGTGGTGCCGGGGGTAAGTTCCTTCCTGGCTACCGCTGCTGCCCTGAAGCAGGAATATACGCTGCCCGGTATTTCCCAGACAGTCATCATTACCCGTATGGAAGGAAGAACGCCGGTGCCGGAAAAGGAAAAGCTTTCTCTTCTGGCTGCCCATCAGGCTACCATGTGTATTTTCCTTTCCGTCCATGCCATTGAAAAGGTGATGGCAACCCTGAAAGAAGGGGGGTATCCGGGAGATACACCGGTGGCCATCGTGGCAAGGGCTACCTGGCCGGACCAGCGGATTTTCCGGGGCACCATCGATACCATTGCCGACATTCTCCATAAAGCGGGTGTCGTGCGCCAGGCTATGATCGTAGTGGGTAAAGTACTTGACACGGACTATGATCTGTCCAAGCTCTATGACAGCAAATTCACCACCATGTTCCGTAAAGGAACCGATGAAAAATGAAGTACGCAGTGATTTCAATCTCCAGGGAAGGAGCCGCTCTCGGCGCCCGGGTGAAAGCGGGGATTTCCGGAGAAGGAACGCTGTACGAAAGAAAGGGTTCGGAAAGCGGTGAGAAGGCGGAGTACTTCAACCGCACCCTGGCCCTGACGTCCGATATCTTCTCGAAGTATGACGGCCTCCTCTTTATCATGGCCTCCGGTATCGCTGTGAGGGCCGTAGCTCCCCATGTGGTGAGCAAAGCTTCTGATCCTGCGGTGCTGGTGATGGACGAATGCGGAAAGCATTGTATTTCCCTTCTGTCCGGTCATCTGGGCGGCGCCAATGCCTGGGCAAGGGAAGTGGCGGCAGCGGTGGGAGCGGATCCCGTCATTACCACTGCCACTGATGTCCATGAGAGACGGGCCCCCGACGATGTGGCCAGAGAGCTCATGATGCGGGTGGAACCCCTGGGCGCTTTAAAACCGGTGAACAGCCTCATTGCGGGAGGAAAAAAGGTATCCTGGTTCCTTGATATGGAAACAGAGGGAGCGGAATCCATAGGAAAACGTCTCTCTGAAAAGGGGATTTCCTTCCTGCCCCTGTCGGACCTTCCGCAGGAGGACTTCCAGGGCTGCGTCATGATTTCCAATGGAAAAGTGCACGTGGACAAGCCCTTTGTGAGACTGATACCTAAAAATCTTTATGTCGGCATAGGCTGCAAAAGGGGCACTCCGGAAGCACTGATAGAAGAGGCTTTCCAAAAGGCCCTTTCCGAGGCCCGGGCCTATGAATACCAGGTGGCATCCCTGGCCAGTGTGGATGCCAAGGCCGATGAAAAAGGCCTTCTGGACTTTGCCGGTCATCATCATCTTCCGATTCATTTTTACAAGGCAGAGGAACTTAGAAAAATGGCGGAGGAGTATGATTTACCTATATCAAAATTTGTAGAAAACACGATAGGAGTGGGAAACGTATGTCAATCAGCAGCGTTAATGGAATCAATGAAGGGAAAAACGCTTCTGCCGAAAACGAAGTTTGCAAGTGCCACGGCGGCCATTGCCCTGGGATTATCCGGGTCATCGGCATTGGACCGGGACATGAGGAAGAAATGACTCCCAAGGCAGTAAAGGCTTTGGAAGATTCCGATATTATTGTAGGCTACAACACCTACATCGCCCTGGTGAGAAACCTCATCGGCGATAAGGAAGTCGTAGGAAACGGCATGCGCCAGGAAGTGGACCGCTGCCAGAAGGCAGTAGACCTGGCTGTGGAAGGACACAGCGTAGCTGTCATTTCCTCCGGTGACCCCGGCGTTTACGGCATGGCTGGTCTGGTGCTTGAACTGGTTCAGAAGGTGCCTGCTGAAAAACGCCCGACCTGTGAAATCATCCCCGGCCTGACCGCTGCCAATACGGCAGCCGCCGCTCTGGGAGCACCGCTTATGCATGACTATGCGGTTATCAGCCTGTCCGACCTCATGACTCCCTGGGATCTCATTAAGAAGAGAGCCCGTCTGGCAGCAGAAGGGGACTTCGTCATTGCCATTTACAATCCAAAGAGCCGCGGCCGTGCCACCTATCTGGATCAGATCCGCGATATTGTGCTGAAATACCGCAAACCGGAAACCCCGGTAGGCATCGTCCGCAAGGCAGGCCGTCCCGGCATGACTGTCACCGTTTCCAACCTGGAAAACCTTCCGAAGGAAGATGTGGACATGCAGTCCACCGTCATCATCGGCAACAGCAACACCTATGTGGCTGACGGCATCATGATTACACCAAGGGGGTACAAGGTTTGATCTGGATTATTTCCGGTACCCAGGACGGCAGGGAAATCGGGGCGGAACTGGCTGACCGTGAAATGGCAAAGCCGGAAGAGAGCCGCCGGGACATCCTCATGACCGTAGTGAGCCAGTACGGCAAAGTACTGGCTGCCCATAAGGGTCTTGACATCAAAGTGGGCCGTTTCAAGAAAGAAGATATGGTGCGGGTAATCCGTGAAAAAGGAGTCACCCTCATTCTGGATGCCAGCCATCCCTATGCGGCCATTGTGTCTGAAACAGCCCTCTCCGCCTGCAGGGAAACGGGCATTGACTATGTACGTTACGAACGGGCGGAAATTCCCCTTCCCGATTATGACAAACTTTATCATGCCAAAGATGAGTTTGAAGCAGCAAAACTGGCAGGCAGCCTGGGAAAGAGTATCCTTCTCACCACCGGCTCCAAAACCCTTCCTGTCTTCGTCCATGAACCTGCCCTTCAGGACAAGACTATCTGGGCCAGAGTGCTTCCCGTGTCCAATGTGATTAAAATGTGTGAAGACCTGGGCATGAAGGCAAAGAATATTCTGGCCATCCAGGGGCCTTTCTCCTATGAAATGAACCTGGCCATGATTCATGACTATCACTGCGATGTCATGGTGACTAAGAACAGCGGCCTCATCGGCGGCAGCGATACAAAACTGAAAGCTGCCATGGACAGCGGCATTTCCGTCATCGTTATCGACAAACCAAAAGCAGATTTGAAAGGCGTTCCTGTGTTTGATACACCGGCAGGCGTCCTTGCATATATGGAGGAACATTATGGATTTCATCAAAAACCCGAGAGCCATTGAAGAAAAGAGCATGGATCTCATTGATCCATTTATCAGCGACATTGACCTTACACCGGAAGAAGTGACCGTTTACTCCCGCATGATTCATGCATCCGGCGACGTAGACTACGGCCACCTGATCCGTACAAGCGAAGGCGCCGTAGAAGCAGGTATCAAAGCCCTGGCCGGCGGCTGCAATATTTACTGTGACGTAAATATGGTAAAAGCAGGCATCAACAAAAGAGCCCTTTCCGCTCTTGGGGGAGAAGTGTTCTGCCGTGTGGCGGATCCGGAAATCGCAAAGATTGCCAAAGAAAAGAACATCGCCCGTTCCATGGCAGCCATGAACTCTTTCGGCAAAGACCTGAACGGTTCCATTATTGCCGTAGGCAATGCACCCACTGCTCTCTATGAAGCCATTCGCATGGTGGAAGAGGACGGCATTCGCCCGGCCCTCATCATCGGTATCCCCGTAGGCTTCGTAGGCGCTGCTGATTCCAAGGAACAGCTGGTAAGAAAGGCTCCCTGCCCCTACATCACCGTCAGAGGCACCAAAGGCGGCAGCTCCATTGTCGCTTCCTGCGTAAACGCTCTCATGTACAACCTGGTGAAGAGAGATAACATGCTCTACGTACAGGGGAAGAAATAAGATGAGTGGGCTGGTGAGGTAGTGTGACGAGTCAGGCGGGAAGTATAGCGCGTAACGTAAGGCTCCTTACGGTCAAGCGATTAAAAGGAAGGCCCTTTAATGGGCAGGCTAAGGGCCAATGTCGCTTGACTTGGCAATCCTATGCAGGATTGCCACCCGCAGGAAGGAGCTG
>NZ_CALGPS010000196.1 GCF_937959425.1 uncultured Dialister sp. | reverse complement strand
GCCACCAGCCACCAGCCACCAGCCACCAGCTACTAGATCTGCGCCGTCAGGCGCTCCCCGCAGGGCGTTCCCTCAATCAAAAAACAGTGAAACCGAATTTCTTTCGATTTCACTGTTTTTATTTCATCTTTTTTCCAGCCGTCCCAGTATCCTTCCTGTAACCAGCGTGAGGAAGAGGTAGATAAGGGCGGTGGTGATGAAGGTTTCCCATACTCTGTAATACTGGGCGTTGGCGGCGTTGGCCCAGTACATGAGCTCCGGCGTGGCAATGACAGAGGCCAGGGAGGAGTCTTTGATGAGGCTGACGAAGGAGTTTCCCAGAGCCGGAATGACGGAGCGGATGGCCTGGGGCAGGATGACCCAGCGCATGCTCTGGAAATGGGAAAGTCCCAGGGCGCTGGCTGCTTCCATCTGTCCCGGGTCCGTGGCCAGGATGCCGCCGCGGATGGTTTCTGCAATATAGGCTCCGGCATTGATGGAAAGGGCGATGACCGCCGCCAGCACGCCGTCCGGCTTTTTCATAATGAGGGGAATGACGCCGAAGTAGGTTATGAGTATCTGCAGGAGAAGGGGCGTGCCCCGGATGCTTTCGATGAAGCAGGCCGCAGGGATGGACAGGTATTTCTTGGAGGAAATACGGGCCAATGCCAGAAAGAGGCCGATGAAGAAGCCTGCTGCCATGGCAATGAGGGAGAGTTTCACCGTCAGAAGGGCGCCGGAGACAAAGAAGGGTGCATATTCTTCCAGTATGGACAGTTTGAAATCAACCATTTCCATCACCCTGCTTCAAGGAAGCCAGCGTTTTCTCATCGGGCTTTGCATGGAACCACTTTTCATAGAGTTTCCCGTAGGTCCCGTCCCTCACCATATCGGAGAGGGCTTTGTCCAGTTTCTGCTGCAGTTCCTGGCCTTTGTCCTTCGGATAAAGAATGCCGAAATATTCCGGCGTGAAGGCTTCGTCATCGTATACGATTTTCAAGTGCTGATCCGGATAGGAGGCGCAGATGGATTTCACCGATGTTTCATCCCCCACCAGGGCATCCACCTGGCCGCCGATGAGCATCTGGATGGACATGGGCGTTTTCCGGATGGCCGGGTTGTTCTTCCCCATGAGCTTTTCCAGGGCCTCCTGGCCGGTGGAGCCGTTCTGCACCGCCACCGTTTTGCCGTCCATCAGATCTTTGGCAGAGGAAATATTTTCATCCTCCCGTATCAGGATGGCCTGGCGGGAAACGAAATAGGGTTTCGAAAAGAGGTATCCTGCCTTCCGGTCATCGGTGATGGTAATGCCGGAAATGGCCGCATCTGCCTGTCCCGTGCGGATCTGTTCAAAAATAGCCTCCCAGCCTGCATCCGTAATATCCGGCGTAAGGCCTGCCCTTTTCGCCGCCTCTTCTATGAGGTCGATATCAAAGCCCGTGATTTTTCCATCCTTCAAGTACTCAAAGGGATTCCAGTTGGCATGGGTCACAATGTGCACATGACCCGGGGCAGAAGAAGCGGTCTCCTCCTTCCCGCAGCCCGACAACAGCAGACAGCCCGCCGCCAAACAAGCGGCCCCTATCATCATCCAACGTTTCATCACTTGATTCCTTTCCTTTCTACTACAGAAGCCCTTCCGCTTCCTTTACTCTTTTCCTACCCATTATACTATTGAATATTTTATAATACAAGTTGTTCGTTAAAATATTGTTTGTAAGGGAGGGCCGCCGGGCCTGTGGGGCCACCGTGTTCAGAGGAAAAGGTTCTTAAGATTGACAGGCCTTCGGCCTGAGGGTTCTTAGGTTTGACGGGCCTACGGCCCGAGGGTTGTGGATTGCCGCTTCGCGGCAATGATTATGAAGTCAGCGTTACGGGAATGCCTTTTGTGTCGTCAGTGCTGCATGACGGAGTGCGTTAGCCCCCTTCCTTTGGAAGGCAGAAGCCCTGCAGAGGGCTTCTGAGC
>NZ_CALGPS010000195.1 GCF_937959425.1 uncultured Dialister sp. | reverse complement strand
TAAAATTGGCTAAAAAAGCTGAGCTAAAAATGGTCAAAATTGCCGGGCTCTAACATCAGCCGCAGAATCAGATTTCATATACATTTTGGCCCAATACTGCGTCATAAGCCTCCTTAAATAGCTATGGCTATTCGCGTCGGCTTATTCCTTGTATTGAACCAAAATGCTAGGGAAGCACTGATTAATTCGCAGAATCGAATTTCATATGTATTTTTATCCAATGCTGCGTCATCAGTCTCCTTAAATAGCTCGCTATTCGCGTCGACTGATTCCTTGCATTGAATAAAAATACAAGAATGAAATCCGATAACGATTTAATCAGCGCTTCCCTAGAATGAAATCTGATAACGACTGAATCACTGCGTCCCTTACGAAAAGCTGCTATCCTCCGTCGCCTACGGCGACACCCCCTTCCAAAGGAAGGGGCTTTGGCAGGACGTCATGCACCGCTGGAGACACAAAAGGTAAGCCCGTAACGCTGACTTTATAATCATCGCCTGCAGGGCGATACCACAACCCTCGGGCTGTGGCCCGTCAGACTTAAGGACCCTCCGGCCTTTAGGCCGGTCAATCTTAAGAACCTTGCGCCCGAAGGGTGCCCCCTCCGAATCCTTCAAACATCGCAATATTTCTATATCTTATGTGAAATACAATATATAGTATGCCTATATGGTATTTGACGCAATACATAGTATGTGCTACCATGAATTTATCAAAATTACGGAAACGAGGGATTCATATGAACCACTGGTATGACAATACGATAAGTCAGGGCATCCTGAAAGAAAAATACTATCACAAAGGAGAAAAGACACCGCAGGAATTCATGGACCGGGTGAGCTCCATCTTTGATCCGGAGCTGAAAAAGAGGGTGAGGGGCTACCTGGAGGACACCTCCTTCTGCCCCGCAGGCCGCACCCTCTATGCGGCAGGGGCGAAGGGAAAATTCAAGGTATCCATGTCCAACTGCTACATCCTGCCTTCCCCTGAGGATAATCTGGAATCCATATTCCGGGCCAACTATGAAATCGCCCGCATTTTCTCCTACGGCGGCGGCATCGGCATCAATATTTCCAACCTCCGCCCCAAGGGAAGTGAAGTGAGGAACGTGGCCCGCAGCTCCACCGGTGCCGTTTCCTTCCTGAAAATTTTCAACGTGACCGGTGAAGTCATCAGCCAGAACGGACGGCGGGGCGCCATGATGGTGGGCCTGAACTGCAGTCATCCCGACATTTATGAATTCCTCCATATCAAACAGAACGAGGAAAAGCTGTCCTCCATGAACATCAGCATCCTTTTCACCGATGAATTCATGGAAGCCGTGCGGGACGACAAAGAATATACCTTGAGCTTCACCGTGGAAGCCACCGGCGAAAAAATCGAAAGAACCATCAAAGCCCGCGAATTCTTCAAAGAATTCTGCGAAACCCAGTGGGACTGGGGCGACCCCGGTGCCATCTTCATTGACCGGATGAACCGGAACCACCTCCTGGCAGGCTACGATGAATACAACATCGAAATCACCAATCCCTGCGGCGAATTCGGCGGCAATGCATACAACGCCTGCAACCTGGGCAGCGTGAACCTCTACACCATGATCGACGACAAGTTCAGCGCCCGCCCCGTCTTCAACGAAGAACGGTTCAAAAAAACCGTGTACGACGGCATTACTGCCCTGGATGAAATCGTGGATTACGGCTATGAAGCCCAGCCCCTGGACGCTAACAGAACCTGCATCGATGACTGGCGCTCCCTGGGCCTCGGCCTCTTCGGTGTAGCAGATGCCCTCATCGCCATGAAACTCACCTACGGCACCAAAGAAGCCAATGATTTCATGGGCCGCGTCATGAAAACCATGCTCCTCACTGCCCTCCGTTCCTCCTGTGACAGGGCAAAGGAAAAAGGCACCTTCGGCCACTACCGCTGGGAAGCCACGAAGAAATCTCCCATCCTGGACATGGTGAAAGACCTGGATCCTGAGCTCTATGAAGACATCCATCAGCACGGCCTTCGGAACGGCACCCTCCTTGCCATCGCTCCCACCGGCACCATCTCCCTCCTCATGGGCAGCTTCTCCGGCGGCTGCGAACCGCTCTACAAGATTTCCTATGAACGCACCACCCACAAAATGGAAGAAGTGCATGGACATTTCCGGGTCTACGCCCACAGCATCAAAGACCTTCTGGAATACCATCACCTGCCCCTCACCATTTCCGACGAAGAAATCGTGGCCCGCTTCCCCTGGGTCATCGAAAGCCACGACGTCCCCTTCATGAACCGCGTCCGCATGCAGGCAGCCATGCAGAAATACGTGGACAACTCCATCTCCAGCACGGTGAACCTGAAAAACAGCGCCACCCCTGAAGACATCTACCGCATTTACCTCTCCGCCTGGGAAAGCGGCTGCAAAGGAATCACCGTCTTCCGCGACGGCTGCCGCCGGGGCAACATCCTGGGCGTAGGAGAAGAAGATAAAAAAGAAATAGAAAAGGAGAAAGTGGAAGGCAAAAAAGAGGATAATAAGGAAAAAGCTAACATAATAACAATGAAACCTGTAGATAACACCCCCGAATGCCCCAAATGCCACTCCCATCACATCCACGTAGAAGGCCACTGCAGTACCTGCGAAGAATGCGGCTGGTCCGCCTGCGGACTGTGACAGAAAGGCATCATCCAGCGAAATATAAAAGCCCCCTCTGCTCTGTGCAGACGGGGCTTTATAGTGGAGAAAAAGGTAAGCATGCAACGCCCCCTGCGTCTCCTTTAGGGGAAGAGGGCCGCGTTAGCGGCGAAGGGGTGTACGAGGGAAAGAACCTGAATGATGCTCTATCCTTGTTATCCACCCGGCTAACGATGCATACACTTTGGTAAGGATAGCTCATTTTCCATTATAAAATCAGCCATTTCACCACCCCAATAAAAAATCCCCGTCCTCTAACAAGAGCGTGGGGATTTTTCCATTATTGCTGATTTCTCAATTAGAATGGTGATAATGTGTTAAAGTGATAAGAAAGAATTATCTTTAGAATATATAAAAAGTCATGCGATTCTGCTATCATATCATATAAATAGAAAAAGCCTGTAGGAATGTTAATACGATGTGACTCTCATTATATACAAAGAAAGATAGAATCTGAGGGAAATAAATATGGAGCAGATTAAAAATAAGGCCAAACAAGTAGCAATCTTACTTGCAGTTCCCTTAGGCGCTTTTACAATAGGACTACATAGCTGGGATATTTATATGTTCTTTTGGGGGAATGAAGTGAGGCAGGAAATCAGCAATTTGCAGAGTCATGTACCGAAAATCACTTTATACCAAACTGGTATTCCTTTAGAAAGGACATTACAATATTCGGCTAAATCGGCCAATTTTGTTTACGGGATGCATTCCTATAATTTGTATTTAAATGCAGAGGATACCAGAAATTATTATCATAACCAATTCATCGAAGCAGGATGGACGTATTTAGGAGTTAAAGATAATTATATGAATGGCTCCATAATCGGAGAGTCTTTTCAATACAGTAAAGGAGAGTACAATTTGAGCCTTGCTTTCCGACCATCAATAAAAGATGTAAATTCTTATTCAAGTCATTCGACGCATCCTTATTATTTAATATCAATAGAACATAAGAGATAAATTAAATTTCCTTATAGCTTTTCCTCTATTAGTGTCTGTTAAGACCAGGGAAATGCCAGATTCTTCAGAATCACAAATCGTAATCTTGGGAGATAGCAGATGAATCATAAATTGTCATTGACGAGCCGATGAGTATTTCTGGATATGATGATGGACGGGATATTGTATTCATACTTTTTGACATTAAGGTATCCTTTGATTTGAAGAGGTACTATTAGAAATCAAGATTTTGTAATGTGTAATTAAAATAAGGTGCATTATGAAATATCTATTACAGAAAATTTGTACAGTAGCAATTCTCCTCTTAGTAAGTAGTGGCTGTTAAAAAACCACCCTTTGCAAAAATAGCCTAAAACACCCTCAAAAT
>NZ_CALGPS010000194.1 GCF_937959425.1 uncultured Dialister sp. | reverse complement strand
CGTGACGCCACTGCCGTTTCTTACCGACAGGAAACTATTCGCGAAAGGTTTCCTACTGAGCGTGACGCCACTGCCGTTTCTTACCGACAGGAAACTATTCGCGAAAGGTTTCCTATTGAGCATGACGCCACTGCCGTTTCTTACCGACAGGAAACTATTCGCGAAAGGTTTCCTGCTGAGCATGACACCAACGGTATTCCTTACCGACAGGAAACTATTCGCGTATAGTTTCCTATTGAGCATGACACTACTGCTGTTTCTTACCGACAGGAAACTATTCGCGTACAGTTTCCTGCCGAACATGACACCAATGTGGTTCATCGCGGCAGGAAACCAATCCCCTTATTGACTCTCTTCCCATAGTCCCCTACAATGAAGATATAATATAAAACTGCATTTTCCTAAAAAGGAGATTTTCCTATGAATATACGCGAAGAAACGAAACAGATGAAGCTGGCGTCACCGCTGCTGGCCGCCACGGCGATGGAAAAGAGGAATGAAGCCCTTGCCTGCATTCGGGAGGCTCTCAATGCCCATAAAGAGGAAATTTTTGAGGCGAACCGGAAGGACCTTGCCCTGGCCCAGGAAAACCATGTGGCGCCGGCGGTGGTAAAGCGGCTCACCTTTAACGAAGCCAAGCTTGCCGACGTGACAGCAGAGCTCACCAGCCTGATTTCCCTGCCGGACCCTATCGGGCGGGTCACCCTGGACCGTCAGCTGGATGAAGGCCTCCGTCTCACAAGGGTCACCTGCCCCATTGGCGTCATCGGCGTCATCTTTGAAGCCCGCCCCGACGCACTGGTGCAGATTTCCTCCCTCTGCCTGAAAAGCGGCAACTGCGCCATCCTGAAGGGCGGAAAGGAAACCACCTATACGAACCGCATTCTTTTTTCCCTGATTCATGAAGCGGCGGTGAAGGCAGGGCTGCCGGAAAAATGCCTTCTCCAGGCAGAGCAGCATAATGAAATCGATGAACTGCTGGAATGCCACGATTCGGTGGACCTCCTCATCCCCCGGGGCTCCAACGCCTTCGTGCAGTACATTATGAACCATACCTCCATCCCCGTGCTGGGCCACGCCGACGGCGTATGCCACATGTACGTGGACAAAGACTATGATATAAAAAAGGCCATCCCCCTCATTATTGACGGGAAGACCCAGTACACCGCCGCCTGCAACGCCGTGGAAACGGTGCTGGTGCACCGGGATATTGCAGCCGATTTTCTGCCGAAACTGGCAGACGCCCTCCGCGAAGCGGGCGTCACCATCCGGGGCAGCGAAGAAGTGAGCCGCATCATCCCCGTAGATATCATCCCCGAAGGGGAAAGCTGGCACAGGGAATACCTGGACCTCATCCTGGCCATCAAACTGGTAACAGACGTGGATGAAGCCATCAGCCACATCAATACTTACGGTTCCCACCACACCGACTGCATTATTACGGAAAATGATGAAACCGCCCGCCGCTTCATGACCCTGGTGGACTCCGCCGGCGTCTATCAGAACGCCTCCACCCGCTTCGCCGACGGCTTCCGCTACGGCTTCGGCGCCGAAGTGGGCATCTCCACCTCCAAAATCCACGCCCGGGGCCCCGTGGGCCTGGAAGGACTTGTATCCTACAAGTACAAACTCCTGGGCCACGGCCACATTGTAGGAGACTACGCCTCCGGAAAGAAGCAATTCCACTTCAGGGATTTGTGAGAGGAGCCGCTTCCAACGGACACGCCTTCGGCGTGAGGGTGCAGCCCGCCGCCATTTTATTGTCCCCCCGCTTGCGGGAGGGAAGGTGGTGCCGCAGGCACCAAAGGGGGGTGGGCCCGTAGGGCCCGTGGATTGCAAGAGAAAAAGGTTATTAAAATTGATGGGTCTACGACCCAGGTTTGACAGCCCTACGGGGCTGAGGATTGTGGATTGCCGTCTTCGGCAGCGGTGACCGCGAAGCAGTCACATACAACCGGCGGCTGACAGCTGTCTCATAAAGAAAAACACGGTAAAATCACCGCCCGATTTTACCGTGTTTTTTATTCGTGATATGATTAAGCTGTAAATGATTCAAAAGAAAGGAGTCCCCATGTCTATCACCCCCATTGTCCTCGTCATCCTTACCTTTATCGTCAATTTCATCATGGACTACTCCTTTTGGTCCGTCATGCTGTCCCTGTACTACATAGGCGGTGCCCCGGCAGGAACCGGTGATGAGACGATCCTTCTGAAACTCACCCTGGCATCGGTGCTCATACCTGCCCTTCTGGCCCGGCTGGGCGTGATGGAGCGCTTCTTCGTCTACTCCGAAGGTGGGAGGAAAGCCTATGGTGAAGACGCCCTCCTCCTGACGGAGGGGCTCCATGAAATCTGCCGCCGGGGAGAGCTTGACCCGTCGGACTACCGGCTGTATGTGGGCCTTCGGAATGAGTACAACGCCTTTTCCCTGGGTAAGAGCATTGTGGTCATGGCGCCCCTTCTCCGCCAGTTTCCTGAGGAAGAACTGCTTGGCGTCATGGCCCATGAAATGGGACACATCCAGCGGGGCCACACCGGCGCCAACCTGCTCTGCGTAGGCATGTCCTGGTTCGGCCAGATTATCGTCCTTGTCTACAACACCATTTTCCTCATCTGCCGGCTCCTCATCTGGATTCCCTTTCTGGGTATCCTCATCAACCTCTTTGCCCTCTTCATCAGCCTGCAGTACAACATTCTCTCCTTCCTCCTCCAGACGCCTATGCTCTTCATCTCCCGCTTCGGCAGCCGAAAGGAAGAATATGAAGCCGACGCCTACGCCTGCCGTCTGGGGCTGGGGAAAGGCCTCGCCCTGGGCCTCTATCACATCGAATCCATTTACGGCGCCGGCAGCGCCGGTTTCTTCAAAAGCCTTTTGAACGACCACCCCGATACGCCGAAACGGATAGAAAGAATCAGGAAATACCTGGAAACTCATTAAGGAGGATCCCTATGAAGGAAAAGCTCACCAGACTTCGCCATGAAAAACAGTGGGCCCCCTATGCCCTCGCCGTCCTGGGCGTCCTTCTTGCCCTTTTCTGCCTCATCCTCCTGCTGGCCAAGCTGGCCAGCTTCGGCGCCGCCCGCATTTTCAACTACGCCGCCGCCCGGCAGGACATGCTCCGCGGCACCATTACCGTAGAATCCATCACCGCCAATATCCACGGCGGCGTCACTTTTGAAAACCTTGCCTGGGATGATCCGGAAGGAAATCCCATCCTCCGCGTCCCCTCCGGCTCCTTCAAAGTGAACCCCTGGGACGTCATTTCAAAACACCTGGTCTCTACCACATTGGAAGAAATCACCCTGAACCGCCCTGTCTTCGCCGTCCGCTTCGACGAGGACATGAACGTGGACTTTGTGAAACGGGAAGAAAAGGAAAAGAAGGAATCCCAGCCTTCCGAAAAAACACTGGAAGACAAAGTGAAAAATTTCAACCGCCGCGGAAAGCCTCTCCACTTCAAACTCACCATCCATGACGGCCGGGTGCAGGCCTTCTACCGCCAGCGCCACTACATCATGAACCACGTAAGCATGACCGGCACCGTCAATACCAGAGGGCAGACCAAACTGAGCCTCACCGCAGGCCCCTTCGGCGGCACCGCCGTAGGCGACGGCGTGGAACTTCACACGGAAATCGATTTCAAAGAGAAGAACCTCCCCACCATGATCGAATTTACAGCCAGAGGCGTGGATCCCGCCTCCCTGGGCCTGGGCGATGACATTCATGACAAAATGACCCTCACCGCCACCGGAGACGGCCCCCTCTCCCATATTAAGGCCCACGGAAACGTTACCATGAAGGAACTCCATATCCCTGCCCTGGACTTTAAGGACGTGAAAGGAAAAATCCATTACGATAAAGGCCTCATGACCTTCACCGGCGTCAACGCCAAAGTCTACGGCGGCACCGTAACAGCAGAAGGAAATTACGACCTGGACAGCCGGGCCTACGACATCTACCTCCACGGAGAAGATCTGGACAGCCGCATCCCCTCCAACGAGCCCAAATTCTACTGCCTCGTCACCCTGGACGGCGAAATCCACTGCGACGGAAACCAGAAACACCTCATCGCCTTCGGCCGCTTCTCCTCCGGCCCCGGCTTCTACATGCTCATCCCCTTCAACCGCATTACCGGCACCTTCAACAACCGCTGGCGGGCCGTGGACTTCTACGACGTAGCCATCGACACCAATTTCGGCCTCATCCGCACCGACGCCTTCCACATTATCAACGGAAAACTCCACCTGGGCACCATCGAACTGGTAGATAAAGAAACAGGAAAAGCCATGAGCCTCCACGAAGCCAGAGACAGAGAAGGCCCTATGAAAACCATCAGAAACATACAGGATAACGTGAAAAGCATTAAGAAGCAGGTGGACGGACTGAAGCCATAAAGGCCGGCGAAGCCTCCGGGCAGAGAGAAAGGCTGACGGCTCCTGCGGCACCCGAACCCGCCCCGCCGATAAAGGACAGCCGCCTTCCCTATTTCCCGGCCCACTAAAAAACACCGGCTGAGAACCGGTGCCTTTTCCTAAATCATTAATAAATCCGTACCATGGAAAACTTGAACTTTGTAACCGCCTGCAGATGGTGAATGGATCCCTTCTTCATGAACAGGAAATCCCCCTTCTTCACCGGATGGTCGATGCCTCCCACCTGAAGAACCGCCTCCCCTTCCAAAGCCTGGAAAATGAGATCCGCCGGCGCCTGATGGTCAGGAATAAGCACTCCTGCATCCACCGCCATAAGCACATGCTCCGCCTTATCATTGCTGTCAATCACCAGCGGACGGAAACCGCCTTCCTTAAATTCCGCCTTATCTGCCAGATTGAAAACGACGCCTTCCTGAATTGTGTTAATCATATGAATCATCCTTTCTTTATACCTGAGCTCTGTAAGCTCTCATTTCTTTAACTGTCAATAGTATAAAGAAAATCCGCCGCCAAAACCTTGATACCTGTCAAGAAATCGAAAATTTCTAAATTTTTTTATTAAAAGAAGGTTTCCATGAAAGAACATCACTGCGTATCCATCGTCCCCCTCTTCAACCAACTCACCGAAGAGGAACAGAACCAAGTAGAAAGCCTCATCATCCACCGCCACTTCCGCAAAGGCGAAACCGTATGGCAGCCAGGCGAAGACCCCCTCCTCATCATCGTGGCAGAAGGCTCCATGAAAGTGTACATGCTCTCCAGCAGCGGCAGAGAACAGCTCCTCCGCCTCCTCACCCCCGGCAGCTACGAAGGGGTCAATGCCCTCCTGGGTGCCAGAACCCAAAGCATTTACATCGACACCCTGGAAGAAACGGACACCTGCCTCCTCCGCAAAACCGACTTCAACGCCCTCCTCCTGAAAACCCCCAGCCTGGCCCTGAAACTTCTGGAAATGAACGCCCAGCGCATGGCGGACACAGAAAACCAGACCCGCTTCCTCATGATGGAAAAAGTGGAAACAAGACTGGCCTCCTACCTCACCGCCCTTTCCAATGAAAATGAGAAGGACACGGTAGAAATCCCCATGAAAATGAAAGACCTCTCCGCCTACCTGGGCACCACCCCCGAAACCCTGTCCCGCAAACTCCACCTGCTGGAAGAAAAAAACATCATCCGCAGAAAAGGAAAGGAAATCGGGATTACTGACAGAGAAAAACTGCGGGAAATGGCGGAGGAATAGGGTTCAGAGAGGAAGGTTGACGCCCGCTTTGCGGGCGAAGGTTCTTAAGGTTCTTAGGTTTGACGGCCCCTGCGGGGCCGAGGGTTGTGGTATCGCCGCCATTGGACACGCCTACGGCGTGAGGGTTCAAAGGGTTCAGAAGGTTCAAAGGGTTCAGAGGGGAAGGTATCGCCCTGCGGGCGATGAGTATAAAGTCAGCGTTACGGGAATGCCTTTTGCGTCACCAAGGGTACATAACGTAGTGCAAAAGCCTTCTTTCTCTGGAAGAAGGTGGCGCCGTCAGGCGACGGATGATAGCGGCCTTTCGCAGAAAGGCCGAGGCCCGCAAGGGCCTAATGTGACACATAAAGCTGCGCGTCGTATATTCAGGCCTATCCTCAGCCCTGTCGGGCAGCTCCTTTCTGAGAAAGGAGCCTGACGTTACGGTAATGCCCTCCTGCTGCTTAATTCACGCTATGCATTACGGTGAATTGGCCACTATCGTGGCCACCCTATCCGGCTGCGCCGGACTTTTCCCCCCTATTCAGGGGGGGGAGAATAGGCCTCTCAATGATTACCTGCAGTATTATATGTGGCTGAATGGTGAGCGTCCATAGTGCCCCCGCTTCAGCGGGGGAAAGGTGGTGGCGCCAGCCACCAAAGGGGGTGCCGCCGAAAGGCGGCTTTTCTATTGGCGCCGTAAGGCGCCCTCCTCGCCAGCGGCACATATGAGACAAACGTTAGTAAATACCCGTTGGCGGGAATTGGCGACCTCCGGTCGCCACCCCCTATCCGGCTGCGCCGGACTCCCCCCTATTCAGGGGGGAGAATAAACCGCTCTACGCCTTCCTGTAGACTCATGTGGCACATTGCAGAGCGTCCATAGTGCCCCCGCTT
>NZ_CALGPS010000193.1 GCF_937959425.1 uncultured Dialister sp. | reverse complement strand
GCCGGGTCTGGGCTTTCACCAGACTATACTATACACGCCGAACTGGCGCACAACCCAAGAACCCTCGGCCCTTAGGGCCGTCAATCTTAAGAACCTTTTCCCACCGGCTACTTCTTCTCTTCCAGCCAGAAGCCTTTCTGCAGGGCTTTTCTGCCGAAGCGGGCCTGGATTTCGTCCATGGCTGCGGCGGCCCGGTTTCTTTTATCCCGGTTTTCAGAGAAGAGGGAAGCCATGGAGAGGGGCGGGCCCAGGCGGGAGGCGGTGACGCCGATGAGCCGTACCCCTTCGGTGAGGGAAATTTTCTTAAGGAGCTCTGCCGCATAGCTATAGATTTCCTCCTGGAGACTGGTGCCTTCTTCAAAGGAAAGGGAACGGGTTACGGTACGGAAGGAGGCAAACCGGATTTTCAATGTCACCGTGCGGGCGGTGAGGCCATGTTTTCTGAGCCGCTGGGCCACCACATCACTGTGGATAGCGATTTCCCGGTCAATGACCGAAGGATCGGAAATATCATTCTCGTAGGTAGATTCATCGCCGATAGATTTGATTTCCCGATCCGCCTCCACCGGCCGGTCGTCCACGCCGAAGGAGAGGCGCTTTAAGACAGCGCCCTGGTTTCCCAGAATGGCAGCCAGGTCTTCCATGGATGCGTCCTGGATATTTCCTATGGTCTTAAAGCCAGCCTTCACCAGCCGACTTTCGGTCACCTTTCCCACGCCCCAGAGGCGGCGCACCGGCAGGGGCCTGAGAATAGCCCTTTCCTTTCCGTAGGGGATGATGAAAAGGCCGTCAGGCTTATCCATGTCGCTGGCCATTTTGGCCAGAAATTTATTGGGTGCAATGCCCACCGATGCCACCAGACGGGTTTCCTCCAGGATTTCACTCTTGATGGCCCGCCCGATGGCCCCCAGGGTGGGGTACTGGCTTCCCATGGCGGAAATATCCAGAAAGGCTTCGTCAAGGGAAATGGGCTCGTAGGCATCGGCATAGTGAAGCATGATTTCATGGATTTCATCGGATGTTTCCTTGTACACGGAAAACCGGGGCTCTGCAAAAATGCCGAAGGGGCAGAGCTCCCGGGCTTTGGAAACGGGCATAGCGGAGTGAACGCCGTACTTCCTTGCCTCGTAGGAGGCAGTGGCCACCACACCCCGGCGGCTCTTCCCGCCTACAATGACAGGCTTTCCCTTCCATTCCGGATGGTCCCGCTGCTCCACCGACGCGAAAAAAGCATCCATGTCCACATGCATAATCCATCGTTTCATCACAGCACCTCCTTTCCTTCATCATAGGGGAGCATAAACCATCCGTCAAGTTGGACTCTTCCTGCCGGGGCCATTATAATAGGGACAGGGCATGGGCCCTATGAAATTTTGACAAAGAGGTGCTTTCTATGGTCAATGAAGAACGAATGCGAAAGACTTTTACAGACCTGGTGAAAATATACGCTCCCAGCAAGGGGGAGCGGGAGGTCTGCGACTACCTGAAGAAGGAATTAAAGAAACTGGGCGCGTCCCGCATTGTGGAGGATAATAACGGCTCCGTTAACGGCGGAAACTGCGGCAACCTTATTGCCACTTTCAATGGGAACGCGGAGGGACTTCCCTCCATCGCCCTCACCGGCCACATGGACTGCGTAGAAAACTGCAAAAACATTGAACCGGTGCTGGAAGGCGGCGTTTTCCGTTCCAAAGGGAATACCATCTTAGGCGGCGATGATAAAGCCGGCGTCACCGCTATTCTGGAAGGGCTCCGCCTGATGAAGGAAAATTACATCCCCCATGGAAAAATCACCGTCATTTTCACGGTGCAGGAAGAAATCGGCCTCTTCGGTTCCAGAAATATCGAGGAAGAGTACATTAAGGGCATTGACTTCGGTTACACCCTGGACGCCGACGGCCCTGCAGGCTCCGTCTTCAACGCCGGCCCATCGGAATACACCCTGGACTTCATCTGCCACGGCGTAGCTGCCCACGCAGGCATGTGTCCCGAAAAAGGCACCAGCGCCATCGCCATGGCAGGCCTTGGCATTGCCGCCTGCCCCAACGGCCGAATCGATGAAGAAACCACCTGCAACCTGGGCACCATCGAAGGCGGCACCGCCGTCAACATCGTGGCGGACTACTGCGCCGTCCACGGCGAAGCAAGGAGCCGCAGCAGCAAAAAGCTGGAAAAGGTGGTGGCAGACATGGAAAATGCCTTCCGGAAGGCAGCAGAAAAATTCCCTCATGGCTCTCTGGAAATCAAAAAAGAGAAGGCCTATGATGCCTTCACCGTGAAAGAATCGGATCCGGCCCTCCGCCTCTTCAAAGGCGCCTGCGCTGCTGCCGGCTTCCCGGTGAAAATCGCCCCCAGCGGCGGCGGCAGCGATGCCAACTGGTTCGGCACCAAGGGCTTCCCCTCGGTTCTCGTAGGCGTAGGCATGACTGACTTCCATACCAGCAAGGAAAACCTGAAGGAAAAGGACCTCTACGATGCCGGTGAGCTGGTGTACCGGATCATTGAAGCGGAAAGTCACTTCGGGAAATAATGAGGCAATACGGCGCTTGGCTGTATTCCCGAAGGTTGACGCCCGCTGACGCGGGCGAGGTTGAGCCAGCCGCCGGGCCTGCGGCCCTGGGCTGACAGGGTTCTATCCGGGACCGGCTGGCGCCTCCCGGATGGGTTGAGTGCCTTCGGCACAGGGAGTTATAAAGTACTGTGGAGGTCCTGCATAGGACCTCCAAGTCAGCCGAAGTTGGCCCATAGCCTGCCCATAAAAGGGCCTACCTTTTAGTCGGCTGACCGTGTCGCTGGCGAGGTACGGCGCCTGCGGCGCCATTTTATGTGCCGCTTCGCGGCAGTTTTTCCGCCGTTAGGCGGTATTTATACTGGCACCGGCAGGTGCCCACATCGCCAGCGCAGCGGTGCTATATAACTACCCTGGGCGGCAGCCCTCAAACTGTCCGGAAGGCGAAGCCGATTCCGGACAGAACCCTTGGGGCCCAGGGCCAAAGGCCCGGCGGCCCCATCAACCCTCACGCCCGTAAGGGCGTGTCAACCTTCGGGAATACAGCCGCCCACCGAAATCACATAAAAAAGCCATCCCCCGCGGGATGGCTTTTTTGGCGTCTCATTGTATCAGTTGCCGAATTCGTCTTTTCCACCCACCTGCTGGGGCTGGACTTTCACGTACTTGATCTGCTCGCAGACGCATTTATCCTTCATTTTATAAAGTTCCGGAATGAATTCCATGAGCTTGTTGAATGTATCATCATTAATGGAATACTTGGTCCAGAGACCTTCTCTTCTGGCATTGACCACCTTGGCTTCGATGAGAATCTTCATGTGGTAGGACAGGGTGGACTGGGAGAGGGTGAAATTGGAGAGAATGTCGCAGGCGGACATTTCGCGGCAGGACAGCATATCCACTACCCGAAGACGGGTCTCGTCGGAAAGCGCTTTGAAAATAGTGGCAAACTCCTTATAACTTGGTTGGAAATCCATGATTAACCCCTTTTCTAAATAGATAGTTTATCGTTTTATTATACAGGCATAGATATAAACTGTCTCTTCTCCGCAGCTGCCCGGCCAGCACGAATCGACACATTTAAATCTATTTTTGCCTATTCTATAACACATCTGTATTTTTGTCAATCCAATTTCATCGATAAGGCACAAATTATTCCTATTCCCTTTTACCCATGAGAAAAGGCCTGCCCTGCGGCAGGCCCCTTCCGGTGGATTATATAAGGATCAGCCCTCTTACAGATTACATACCGGCCAGCATGAAGTAACGGACTTCAATGTAAACACTGGTTACGATGAGGGACATAATCATCAGCGGGAAGCACCATTTCATGAAGGTGCCGAAGGAAATGTTATGTCCTTCCTTGGCTGCAATAGCTACCATAATAACGTTCGGGGAAGCACCAATCATGGTACCGTTGCCGCCGAAGCAGGCACCGGTTGCCAGAGCCCACCACATGTAGTCTGCATGGGGCAGGTTCATAAGGGACTGCATATCCTTAATCAAAGGAATCATGGTTGCAGTGAAGGGAATGTTATCAATGAATGCGGAAGCAATACCGGAAAGCCAGAGAATCATGTAGGTAATGAGGTGGTTGTCTCCGTTGGCCAGAGCCACGCCCCAGGATGCGATGGCGGTAATAACGCCTGCATTTTCCATGCCGCCTACCAGGATGAAGAGGCCCATGAAGAAGAACAGGGTATCCAGATCCACTTCCTTCATCGCTTCTTCCGGATTCACATGGCAGGCCAGCATGGCAACTACGCCGCCGGTCATGGCAATGGTAGCGGACTGCAGTCCGAAACGGGAATGAAGCACGAAGCCTACGATGGTAAGGCCGAGGACGATGAGGGAACGCTTGAAGATCATCTTGTCTTCCACAGCAGACATGATATCAATGGCATCGATCTGTTCCTTGGGAAGGTGTCCATGGGGCAGCTCTTTTCTGAAGATGAAAAGGATGCCGATGAGGGTTGCTACGATGGTGATGACAACCACAGGAGCCAGATTGAGAAGGAAGTCATTGAAATCCAGATGGGTGGCAGAACCGATCATGACGTTCGGCGGGTTGCCGATCATGAGCGCCGTACCGCCTACGTTGCACATAAGGATTTCAGAAACCAGAACCGGTACCGGGGAAATCTTCAGCATACGGCAGAGGGAAATGGTCATAGGAGCGATCAGAAGGGCTGCGGTGACGGAATCGATAAGGGATGCCCCTACGGCGGTTACACAGGAAAGAAGAACCAGAAGCTCTCTCGGGGAGCCCTTGGACTTCTTCATGGCCCACAGGGCCAGCACCCGGAAGAAACCGGATTTCTTTACCACGGAAATCAGAATCATCATGCCTGCCAGAAGGCCCAGGGTATTCCAGTCAATGAATTTCCCAAAGGCCTCGGACTGCGTTACATACCCCGCATAAATCATCGCGCCGCCGCCAACCAGCGCGCAGATGGTTCTCGGGAATTTCTCAGACATGATTCCCACATAGGTGAGACAGAAGATAATGACGGCTAGATAGAATTGAAATGTAGTCATGAAACCTGAACTCCTCTCACTGCCCTGAAACGGGTCGTAGATTTTCATTGGGAATGAGGGACCGCGTTCCTCCGGACCCTTCCTTTTCCGGAAATGCGGAATGTGTAATCACGACGTCCCCGATGAAGAAACACCACATCGCTTGATAGTTTTATTCTAACACAATGCATGGAAGAAATAAATAATACACCTTGAAGAAGATGCAAAATAACCTATAAAATTTAGTTTATGATTATCATAAATCATTTTTATTACTTATGCCCTCTATGGAGTTGGAAGGGACGATTTTTAGAGAGTCCAGCCCCTTTTGCGCCCTTTGGGCGCAAAAGGGGCTGCGGCTTCGCCGCAGGTTGTGTAGAAAGGTTGTGTAGAAGGGTTCTTAAGATTGACAGGGCTTTCACCCTGAGGGTTCTCAGGTTTGACAGCGGCTTTGCCGCTGAGGGTTTTGGTATCGCCTGACGGCGATGAGTATAAATGCTGCCTTCGGCAGCAAAAACCACACAACCTCGCTCCCCTCGTGAAAAAGCGTTTTTCCCCCTTTGGTGCCTGCGGCACCACCTTTACCCCACTTCGTGAGGGCCAGGGACACCCAGCCCCGTGCCATATGGACCAGCCGGGAAGCACAGCAATAAAACGTAAGCGGTCAGCGGACAGCTGACCCTGCCCCCATTTTTCCCAAGCAAAAAATCCTGCAGACCTTCATCTGCAGGATTCATGAACTGGCAGGGGTAGGTGGAGTCGGACCACCGATAACGGAGTCAAAGTCCGTTGCCTTACCGCTTGGCGATACCCCCATATGACGGAGCCGGTGAATTTCTTCATGCCTTTTCCGGATTTTGGGTAAAAAAAAATGGGGCGAGTGGTGGGGCTCGAACCCACGCATAACGGAGCCACAATCCGCCGTGTTAGCCGCTTCACCACACCCGCCACATATAGAGTCATATGACAGGCGTCATATGACGTTGTTTATTGTACCACATCCCCATGGGCCCGTCAAGAAATTCTTTTTGGGTGCAATGGCAGCTGCGCTTCGCGCGCTGCAGTTTCCTGTCCGACATGGCACCATTGCGTTTCATCGGGACAGGAAACTTTTCGTCTATAGTTTCCTGTCCGGCATGGAACCATTGCCTCTCATCAGAACAGGAAACTTTTTGCCTATAGTTTCCTGTCCGACTTGGCGCCATTGCTTTTCATCGGGACAGGAAACTTTGGGCCTATAGTTTCCCATCCGACTTGGCACCATTGCCTTTCATCAGGACAGGAAACTTCTTGCGTATAGTTTCCTGTCCGGCATGGCACCATTGCGTTTCATCGGGGCAGGAAACTTTTTGCGTATAGTTTCCTGTCCGACATGACACCATTGCATTTCATCGGGGCAGGAAACTTCTGGCGAATAGTTTCCTATCCGGCATGGCACCATTTCCTTTCATCGGGGCAGGAAACTTTTCGCCTATAGTTTCCCATCCGACTTGGCACCATTGCCTTTCATCAGGACAGGAAACT
>NZ_CALGPS010000192.1 GCF_937959425.1 uncultured Dialister sp. | reverse complement strand
TAAAATTGGCTAAATTTGACGGGCTAAAAATGGCTATATTTGCCGGGCTCTAACAAGCCGGAAGGGGTCAGCTGCCTGCGGCAGCTGATATTCAAAAGGGGCTGTGAAGAAATGATTTACATTTTTTCACAGCCCCTTTCCCCCTTTGGTGCCTTACGGCACCACCTTTGCCCCGGTGGGAAGCGTGTCACTGGATTTTCGGGTCACTGCGTTCCCCTACAAATCCAGTTCCCTTGCCACCCCGCTGTGCGGGGGCACAACAAAGCTCTGTATAACATTCGGTTCACATGTGACTCTAAACCCCACCGCCTGCGGAGGGGAAGCTGGTGGCGCAGCCACCAAAGGGGGCCGCTTTTCCCTCGCGCTGTGCACATTCTGCAGAGAATGTGCAAGTCAGTCGAAGTTGGCCCATAGCCTGCCCATAAAAGGGCCTTCCTTTTAATCGACTGACCGTTAGACGCGGTTGTATGGTTTTCTATCACACTAGCCCACTAGCACACCAGCACACCAGCACACTAAATCGGTTTTATTCATACTGGCGGCAGAGCCGCCCACCACAACCCTCACGGCCAAAGGCCGTGTCAAACCTGAGAACCCTCGGGGCGAAAGCCCCGTCAACCCTGAGAACCCTCACGCCCAAAGGGCTGTCCCTCATACATGCCCGAAAATATCTACAGCGCCGCTGTCCTCCAGCACTTCCAGATCCCAGCCTTTTTCTGCCGCTGCTTTTCTGATTCTTGCGGCCAGTTTTGGCACAATAACCCTTTCTGTATAGAAATGGCCGCCGTCGGCGATGAGGAGTCCCATTGCCGATGCATCCTGGGCTTCATGATATTTCAGGTCCCCTGTGAGGTAAAGGTCTGCTCCTTTTGCCTTGGCAAGGGCGGTAAATTCACTGCCTGCGCCGCCAAGGACGGCGACCTTTCTCACCGTAATATCCGTATTTCCTGCATAGCGAAGGTCGGGAATGCCCAGTTTTTCCTTGATATATCGAAGCGCTTCCTTTCCCGGAAGAGCTTCCGGCAGCTCTCCCACCCGCCCCATGTATTCCACGGAGGCACCGTTTTTCAGTTCATAAATATCGCAGTGCACAGGGCTGCAGATTTCCTTCAGGTCATTCAATACGTCTCGGAAGGAAGAGGACTTTACATTGAACTCCATTTTTCCTGCCCGGCTGCTGTCATCTGCATCTCCCAGAAGGTAGAAATGGCCGGCCATCCCTTTGTATTTTCTCTCCAGAAGTCCTTTGAACTCCTTAGCCTTCACAAATTCCACGTAGGCTGCCACCTTGAGAAGGGGCTCTGTTTTTTCCTTCACCAGGCCTTCCAAGTGCTGAAGTCCCAGCGCTTCTGCCAGTGCATCATTCACCCCATCCCTGGCGGTATCCAGATTCGTATGGGCTGCAAAGGAAAGAATGTCATGCTTGATAAGTTTTCCGATAACCCGGCCCTTATAGGTGGAAAGGTCGATGGAGTGCAGGGATTTGAAAAGGAAGGGATGATGGGAAATAATCATGGACACCCCATCTTTTACAGCCCTGTCCACATTCTCCTCTGTAAGGTCAAGGGAAATGAGCACCTTCTTTACCGGCTGCTCCGGATTTCCCACCTGCAGCCCCGGATGGTCCCAGCTCTCTGCCAGCTTCTGTGGCGCCCATTCTTCCATCAGATTCATGAGATCCTGTGCTTTGATATTCATAAAAGTGCCTCCAGTTCCGCCTTTTCAGCCAACGCCTTTTCTCTCTTCCGCCGATTTCTTTCATTATCCGTATCCGGTGCCACTCCGTTGATAAGGAAATCCCTTTTCCGTATAAGCCGGCGGATATGTTCATGAAACAGGGGGTGCTGCCTGTATCCTTCAGTGACACCGATTTCCCCTTCCAGCAGTGAAATTTCCTTCATGCTGCCGGGAACGGCCAGCATCATTTCATAAAGCCTTCTGTCTTCCAGGGCCATCTCTTCCTTTATAATTTTGAAATGATGGGTAGAAAGATACTGCTTCAGCTCCGCCACATGGTTCTGGGGCTGGAGTACCAGCCAGGAAAGGGCCTGTGCCCTCTCCATGTCCGCCTCCAGAATGTCCCTCATCATAAGGCCGCCCATACCGGCAATGGTCACGCCGTCGACTTCCCCCTTCTGCAGCGGGGCCAGACCGCCGCCCAGGCGAAGCTCTATCTGCCCTTCCTTCCCCTGCTCCTTGATATGAAACCTGGCCCTTTCCAGAGGTCCTTTGTGAATATCCGAGGCAATAGCTGCCTGGATTTTCCCCTCCTCCAGAAGCGCAAGAGGAAGGTAGGCATGATCCGTCCCGATATCCGCCATGGAGCGAGAAGGCGGCACCAGCTCTGCTGCCTGACGAAGCCTTGCTGTCAAATTCGTCATCTTTCCTCCCGGAAATAAAAAAAGCTGAGCTTTCGCTCAGCAGGAGTTTCATTGGTGGGCCCACCAGGGCTCGAACCTGGGACCAGACGGTTATGAGCCGTCGGCTCTGACCAACTGAGCTATAGGCCCGCAATCACCAACTTATGCTATTTTAACAGTTAAAAGAGAATGAGTCAAGTAGGGTAGAAGGGGCCGCTTCGCGGCCCCGGGGTCAGAGGGAAAGGTTCTTAAGTTGTGCGCCAGTTCGGCGTGTATAGTATAGTCTGGTGAAAGTCCAGACCC
>NZ_CALGPS010000191.1 GCF_937959425.1 uncultured Dialister sp. | reverse complement strand
TCTATACTTGTCCTCTCCTCATAAGTTGCGCTATGTATAAAGCGGGTTGTTGTCCCCCCGCCTGCGGGGGGAAGGTGGTGCCGCAGGCACCAAAGGGGGAACTGCCGGAACGGGAAAAAGCACTTATGTCTCATCTCTTCAGGCACCATTCTGCTAAATTGGCCGCTCACCACGGTCAGCCGACTAAAAGGAAGGCCCTTTTATGGGCAGGCTAAGGGCCAACTTCGGCTGACTTGGAGGTCCTATGCAGGACCTCCACAGCCACCCCCTATCCCGCTTCGCGGGACTTCTCCACGGGAAAGCGTCTCACTTGGTTCTCAGGTCGCTTTGCTCCCCTGCGAACCAAGTTCGCTTGCCACCCCTATTCAGGGGACAGAATAAAGCCTCTCTGCGCTTCCCAGTCTACACATAAATAAAAAACCGGTTATACAGGCTCACCGCTTAATCCCGAATACTTTTTCCGTATTTTCCAGTGCGTGGAGCCTTAGTTCTTCTGCAGTGGTGTGCATGTAGGAGGCCAGGGTTTCTACTACGTAGGTGATGTTCTGGGGGACGTTGGTTCTTTTGAGGTGGAAGCCCCTGGGGGTGAGGTAGGGGGCGTCGGTTTCTACCATGACCCGGCTGAGGGGGAGGATGGAGACGGCATCCCTCAGGGCGTCTCCTCTTCTTTCGTCGCAGATCCAGCCGGTGATGCCGATGTAGAAACCCATGTCCAGGAGTTTCCGGAGGGTTTCTTTGTTTCCTGTATAGCAGTGTACCACAGACAGGGGGCATATGTCTTCATGTCCTTTGAAGCAGGCCATGAAGTCGTCTTCTGCGTCCCGGAGGTGGAGGAACATGGGTTTATGGAGTTCTTCTGCCAGGCGGATGAGTTCTTTGAAATAGTGGAGCTGGTTTTCTTTTTTGGCATACATGTGGTCGTAGTCCAGGCCCGTTTCCCCTACCATTTTGACGGCGGGGTTGGTGAGGATGATTTCCCGGATGCGTTCCACGTCTTCTTCCCGGGCATGGTCGGTGCTGTGGGGATGGATGCCGGCGGTGCCATAGAGGTCATGGGTTTTGGTGAAGTCATTCACCAGTTCGTTGTCTTTCCGGTCGGAGCCGGTTAATATGCATTTGATTCCCGCCGCTTCGGCGTCTTCTATAATCTTTTCCGGGTCGGGAAAGGAGGGGGTGAAAAGGTTCAGTCCTATGTCGTAGTATCGTATGTCCATTTAGTGCTCCTTTGCATAAAAGAAGGAGCTGCAGAAAAGGGTATCATTACTTTTTCTGCAGCTTTTTCTCCAGGTTTTCTTCATAAAGAAATACGTAGTATACCCAGCCGTAGTTATCATTCCGGGCCAGGTGGCCTATCATTTCCACGGGCCGGAGATTTCCCTTCAGAGTCAGGATGGATTCATGGAGGAAATAGCTGTTTCGGCGGTTTTCCGGATTATGAATCTGCCTTGCCATTTCTTTGCCCATGGCTGCCCGCCTGTTTTCAGGGAATATGCGGTCTGCCTCCATGGCTGTGTATTTCATGAAATCGTCCAAACTATCCGCTTCCATCAATTCCACGAGACGGCTGCTGGCAAAGAGGATTCGCTTGTCTTCTGCCCGGTATATAATCATGGCGCCGGGCATCTGGTTTCCTATGTCCGTAAGGTTGAACCCCAGCTGGGTGCGGGCGTCTTCCAGCGCCACGCGGGAATCGAATTCCTTCCACCTTGCTTTGCCGTTCAGTTTGGCGCCGTAGAGCGCATAGTCCGCCTTGATGCAGAGGCTGCGGTAGTCTGTGTCGTGATCGGGATAGCGGGCAAATCCCAGGGAAGAGAAGAAGCGGACGGCTTTCCCTTTGTAAATAATTTCATGGGGCCGGCTGGTGAAGGTGTCAATGGCCTGTGCGGCCTGGGCAGTGAACCCATATCCGCAGAAGATAATAAATTCATCGCCCCCGTTTCTGGTAATGACCGCCCGGTGGCCGAAGGTTTCCTTCATGTCCTTTGTAAACTGGCAGAGGGCTCTGTCCCCCGCTTCGTGACCGTAGACGTCGTTAATGATTTTGAAATTATCAATATCCACTGCCAGCACCAGTGCCGGCCTTCCTTCATGCATTTCCAGGCAGCGCTTCACCGCCCAGTCGCCGCCGTTTCTGTTGTACACGCCGGTTAATGCGTCGGTGGTGCCTATGCGGCGCAGGCGGGCATTGCGGCGCAGCAGCACGCCCACCGCCAGCGCGGTCATTACGCCGGCCCAGGTGGTAAGGACGATAATCCATGGGTTCACCCAGGGGCCTTCGGGGCGAAGGGCAATTTCCCAGCTGTCTCCGAAGATGGCGCGCTGCAGTGTCACGGCATCATGATTGTAATTGCCGTTTTCATAGAGGACTGCAGTGGTGCCGTCTCCTTCCCTGTGAATGAGACCGCAGAGTACGCCCTGATCCTTCAGGCTTGTGATATTCGCATCTTGAAGGAAGATGTCCGTATCAATAATGGCCATGATATATCCCCAGAACCGGCGGCCCCCGTCTTCCGCCGGCAGGAATACAGGGCGGAGCACCACAATGTCATAAAGATTCTCCCCCACTTCCACGGAAGGGGTAATGCTCACCTTCTCCGTTTTTCGTGTATTCTCCGCCACCTTCCCGAGCGTGCTGTCCTCTACATGCAGGAAATACCGTATATTGCTGTCCTGATTGTATCCGTGAAAGGTTCCATCCGCCTGGACGAGCTGGATACTGCGGAGGGCGGCATCCATTTTCACAAAGTCCGCCAGTTTCCCCTGATCCGGCACGGCCTTCCCCTCTTTTTCCACCACCCGGCCTTCCATGACTTCCGTAATATCCACATACCGCTGAAGGGACTGCTCGAGCCAGGCCAAGCGGGCTTCGCCGATTTCATGGAAATTGTCCTGCATGTCGGTGTACATGGAATGGTACAGAGCGGCGTCCAGAAAAAGAACTGCTATAAAGATAATAGAAAAAGCAGGCATGGATACAAGGCGAATCAGCTCCGTCAGCTTCTTCATACCTACCATCTCCCGCTAGTATCCAATGCCTGCTTTTTATGCGTATACTATGGAAATAATTATAACCCATTTATTTTATAAAGGAAAGGGGACAGGGGGCAGGGGGGCGCGCCTGTCGGCGCAGGTTGTGTAGAAGGGTTCCCCACTTTTATTGTCCCACCGCTTGCGGGGGGAAGGTGGTGCCGCAGGCACCAAAGGGGGACGGGGCCTCTGGCCCCGAAGATTCTTAAGGTTCTAAAGTTTGACGCCCGCTTTGCGGGCGAGGGTTCTTAGGTTTGACGGGCCTTTCGGGCCCGAGGGTTGTGGTGGCGGCTGGCGCCGCAGTATAAAAAAGGGGCACGGCTGACG
>NZ_CALGPS010000190.1 GCF_937959425.1 uncultured Dialister sp. | reverse complement strand
CCTCAACAGGAAACTTTTCGCAAACAGTTTCCTGTCCGGCATGACTCCATTGTCCACCACCTCAATAGGAAACCTTTCGCAAACAGTTTCCTACTCGGCTTGGCTTCATTGTGTCTCACCTCAACAGGAAACTTTTAGCAAATAGTTTCCCACTCGGCATGACTCCATTGCGCTTCACCTCAATAGGAAACTTTTCGCCCATAGTTTCCTGCCCGGCATGACTCCATTGCGCTTCATCTCAGTAGGAAACCTTTCGCAAACAGATTCCTGTCCGGCATGACTCCATTGCACTTCATCTCAATAGGAAACCTTTCGCCCATAGTTTCTCGTCCGGCTTGGCTCCATCGCTTTTCATCTCGACAGGAACCCCATTCCCATATTGCTTAAATGGCCCGACCGTGTTAAGATAGAAAAGTATGAATGTATGAAGAGATATCCTCTTGAAAGGAGTTTTTTATGACAGCTGATAATCTCACTTTTTCTCTTGAAATTGATTTCATTCCCGACATTGCAGAAGGGCGGGATGAATTCAAGCACAAAATGAAAGAGGTGGCCGACAAACATGAAGGCACCTATATTCTTGACCCCAAGGGCCGTCCCATCATTTCCGGTCTGGGAAAGGATGATGTGGAAGATACGCTGAAGGATCTGGGACTTCTGGCATTCGGCACCTGGCCGTCCTGCATTTTGACCTGCACCATGACCACGCCCCTTCCCATCCGCTCCGTAGGCATGTCCGACGGCTGGGATATTTACACCGGCAAGAAGACCTTCTTTGCCTTCGCCCAGTTCCCCTCCGACGCCCTTTCCATTATGACAAAGGCCTGCACCTACTATCTGGAACATGAAAACTATCAGTCCATGGAGGAATTCATCGATAAAATGGGCTATGAAGCCTTCCGGGATGCGGTGCTTGGAAATACCATGCCCGGCGCTTCCGATGGCGCATCCGGCGATTATTTCGGCGGATTCTCTTCCCCCGATGTGCCGCCGCTGAAGGAAGGGGATTTCGTCCGTCCGGAAAATAATATCATGCAGATTATCGAAGTGTATCCGGAAATGGGCCCCTTCCTCATGGAATACGGCATGTCCTGCGTAGGCTGCTTTGTATCCTATGATGAAAACCTGTGGCAGGCTGCCCAGTCCCATGGCATGGATGTATTTGAAATCATCGGCGAAATGAATGAATTCATTGCAGACAAGTACAAGAAACCTCTCCTCACCGATGATACGCCTATGGAAACCATCCTCACCATGTATCCCCAGCTTCTGCCGGTATTCCAGGAAGAAAAGATTGCTATGCCCACCGACATGAAGACCACCATCGGCACCATGTGCCGGGACGCAGGCGTAGACTCCGCCGCCCTCATTGCCAAATGCGATGAACGGCTCCGGGGCAAAGAAGAAGCCTGATTTCTGAAATAAAAAACGATGCAGCCAATGCCGCATCGTTTTTTTATTTCCCTTCCCTTTCATCCCTCCGCTTGTCTCTCAAAAAATCACAAAGCCTCTGGAAAAAAATTTCATTCTGCTTCCTGTCCCTTTTGGCCGGCCCTTCCATATGGTTTTTAGAAGAGCGTCTTGCCTTCGCCGCCTCATACCGCTGCTGGAGAAGGCCCTCTATATTTTCTTCTGTATACTGCCACCCGTCCTGATGGAAGGCAAAGGCCTTCCGTGAAAGGACCAGGGACGCAAGACCATAGTCCTGGGTGACTGCCACGTCGCCTTCTTTTACTTTGGAAATAATGGCCCAGTCCGCCGCATCCCTGCCCTGATCCACCAGAATGACCCGGCTTTTATCCGAGCGGATGCTATGGCTGGTATCACAGAAAATGAAGACTTCCAGTCCGAAAAGGGAAGCGGCCCTTTCTGTTTCGCGAATCACCGGGCAGCCGTCGCCGTCAATCAGTATTTTCATATCTGTCTCCCAATAAAAAACGGCAGGCTTTTCAAAAGAAGCCTGCCGTTTTATCTTATCTTATTTCATCTTCCAGCCCGATTTCTTCAGCATGGTCACCACCGGTACGATGATGATGCCGGAAACGATGGCTTCAGGAATGCCGTTCATGGCTACGATGCCCATGATGGTGGTACCTACGGCTTCCACGGAAATTCCCTTGGACGCTGCATAGGGAGCACCTACCAGCAGGAAGAAGGAGCCCAGGAAGAGCACCGTGTTGCAAAGGGATCCGCCTACAGCGGCAATGCCTACGCGGATGCCGTCCCTGCCGGGCATATGTTTATACAGGAACCATGCAAAGAGGCCGATGCATACCCTTGGAACAATGCAGATGAAGGCATCATAGAAAGGATTGTACTGCAGGGCAAACTGCAGGAGCAGACTTGGCGCCCGCAGGGTCTGGATGAAAGAGAAGAGCCCGAAGAGGAATCCCACCAGTGCCCCTACCTTCGGTCCTGCCACCAGCGCACCGATAATGGTGGGGATATGAAGAATAGTAGCATTCATGACGATCAAGGGAATGAATCCGTACCCCGTAAGGCCCAGGAAGATGGTGATCCCTGCCAGAAGACCGGACACGGTGAGCTGACGGATACTTAAAAATACATGATTCTCCTCAGGTGCATGATTAACTTTTTCCATTTTTTACCTCCGTTCTTACTCTCATCATAGAGATATAAGCCGTAAATTTGGCGATATACTCACCCTGCGGTCCGGTTCCGTCCTGATACCGGCAAAGCAGAGGTCCTCTATCTGCCAACAACTATTATAACGGACAAATCAGATTTGTCAACAAATCCGATTGATCCTATTCCTTGAAAATCCACCTGGTGAGACGCATGGCCCCCATAAGGGCAAAACCTGTGAGCCACAAATCAGACAGATAAGGAAATACGGAAAGATAGGAAGGGTCCAGGTAAGCCCGCCACAGGCCGCTTCCCGTAATCCTTGAGGAAATCACCACCGGAATGAAAAGCAGGAACATCCAGAACACCGCAGAGAAAACCGCCGTCACCGCCCGCTCTCCTTTTTTCCCTTCCAGAGAAAGGAAGAGAAAAATGCCGAAGGTCATCATGGCCAGAAGGATTTTGCCATAAAAAACAACGCCGAAAATTTCCATCAGGAAGAAAGAAGCGGTAAAGGGATCCAGCCTCATGCCGCCGGCGTAATAGAGGGCCAGGAAAGAAATCATGGCCGTGCCGGGAATAAGCCCGGAAAAATAAGCGCACCCCAGCCAGCGGGCAGCAAGGCCGTTCTTTTCCTTCAATTTTTCATAGCAGGAAGCCAGTTTCCTGTCCAGAAAGAAAGCAGCTGATACAAAGGCGGAAAGAATAACAAATGCACCGATTCCAATGGGCACAGGCGATGATTTCCACAGCCCGTCAATGACGGGAAGGTAATTCCAGAATACTACCATTTCCACAATCACAAAGGAAATCCACAGGGGCAGATGCACCGCTCCCCGAGCTGCCCCCAGCTCGCTGCCCCATCCTTTTTTCTGCACCAGGAAGAAAATAAAGGGCACCAGAAGCCCTGCTGCCCAATAGGCAGTCAAACCTGCGGACAGGGAAAAGGCGGTGTGGACCACAAATCCCCCCAGCCCCCAGGGAACAGTCAGCGCCAGAAGCCAGAGCAGCTGTCTCATACAGTCTTTATTTCTAAGCATATATATCACCTCAATGGATATATTGTACCACATGGGGACAAAGGGGGAGGGGCCCGCAGGGCCCGAGGGTTCTTAAGGTTCTTAAGATTGACGGGCCCCTGGCCCGAGGGTTGTGGTGGCGGCTCCGCCGCAGTATAAAAAAGTGGCTGTGAAAAAATGTAAATCATTTTTTTCACAGCCCCGTTTTCTTATTTCTTCTTTCCCTTTTTATCTGTTTTTTCTTTTTTCCGCTTCTGGCGCATGTTCTTGCCTTTGTGACCAAGCGCCTTATGTTCCTTTTTCTTGGTGGGCTTGTACATGCCCGGGGTGACCACTTTCTTTTTCGGTTTGCCCTGTCTTACGCGCCGTACGTTTCCTTTTTCGTCGTAGCGGGTAATGGTTTCGGAAATGGATTTTTCCAGTTTGCGGAGAAGGCTGCCGTCTTCAGGAGTGGCGTAGGTAATGGCAATGCCCTTGGTGCCTGCTCTCCCTGTGCGGCCGATGCGGTGGACGTAGTATTCCAGATTTCTTGGAATATCGTAGTTGAATACATGGGTAATGCCTTCCACGTCCAGTCCCCGGGCGGCAATGTCAGAGGCCACCAGTACCTGGATTTTTGCTTTCTCAAATTCCCGGATCACCTGGTTTCTCTGGCCCTGACTCATGTCGCCGTGGATTTCGTCTACCACGAAGTCCGTTTCTTCCTGCAGCCTGCCTGCAATTTCATGGGCTTCTTCCCTGGTATTGCAGAAGACCACTGCCATGTAGGGATTCATTTCCGTCAGCTGCTTTACAAGGAGCTTGAATTTGCGGGGTTTGGTGGTTTCGTAAACCCGCTGGTCCACCGTGGAAGCTGCCGCTTTTTCGGACACGTCCACCATGGCCGGATGGGTCATGTATTTTCTGGCCAGCCGCACCGCTTCTTCCGGCATGGTGGCGGAGAAAAGAAGGAGCTGTCTTTTCCTCGGCGTTTCATCCACCAGGGCTTCGATGTCCTCCCGGAAGCCATTGGCCAGCATCTGATCCGCTTCATCAAGAATGACCGTCTTCACCTGGGACAGATCCAGACTTTTTCTACGGATATGGTCCAGAAGACGGCCGGGGGTGCCGATAATGACCTGGGGATCCCGTTTCAGCTTCTGCAGCTGGTTTTCGATGGTCCTGCCGCCGATGATGTCGACTCCGTCGATGCCAAGTTTCAAAGCAAAGGGCCGGAATACATCAAATACCTGCTTGGAAAGCTCCCGGGTAGGTGTCATGATGAGAACCTGGGTAGCTCCCTTTTCTCTGTCCACCCGCTGGATGACGGGGAGAAGGTAGGCCAGTGTTTTGCCGGTGCCGGTCTGGGCGCGGCCGATGAGGTCCTTTCCCTTGAAAATAGACGGGATGGAAGCCTGCTGGATGGGCGTGGGCATTTTGATGCCCTGTAATTTCAAAAGGGCTGTCAGATTTTCTCCTACCCCAAGTGCTGCAAATGCGTTCATAAATCCTCCTGTTACTGCAAAATGCGAATGTTTTTCTTATTATACCATATAAGCCTTGAGGCCCTATGAAATCATCCTTCCTTTTTCACTGCCGGAAGGGTAAAAGAAACGACAGCTCCCAGAAGGCCTGCCATCCAGAGAATCTGGAGAGCAGCCGGCAGGCCCCACATATCCGCCGCCCATCCCACCAGCGGAGCAAAGATACCGCCAAGGGTGGTGGAAAGGCCCAGGGTGACGCCGGAGGCAAAGCCTGCGTTTTTGCCAAGGTAGGTCTGTCCCAGAATAACGATGGGACTGTAGGGCATGAATACGGAAAGGGCCGCCGGCACAAGAAGGGCATAGGCGAAAAGTAGACTGTCCGTATGGGTCAGGAAGAAATAGGCAGGCACCATGCAGATAAAGGCGGTGCGGATGACCTTGAGGAAACCTGCCGTATCCGCCAGCACGCCTCCCAGATAGGTAAAGCAGGCTCCCAAACCGAAAAGGATGGACAGGGCGGATGTTCCTTCTCCTTCCGAAGCCCCCATCACATGAATCCAGAGAAGAGGGATAAAGGTATTGCTCAGGGTAAATCCAAGGGAACGGGCCAGGATAAGCACCGACAGCTTTCCAAAGGACCACCAGTCGTTTGTCTTTTCCTCCTTTCCATGGGCCAAAGATTTCTTCTTTTCTGCCAGTGATATAATGCGAAGAACAGAAGGCATGCGAAGGAAAATGGAAAGGGCAATGAGGGCGTTCAGCACACCGAAAATAAGAAGGGACTGAATGCCCAGACTGTAGGCGCAGAGACCTGCCAGCAGGGGCCCTATGGCAAAGCCGGCATTGCCGCCTACGGAAAAGATTCCCATGGCCCTTCCTTTCGCTTCGCCGGAAATACGGTTCACCATAAGGGCCGCTTCCGGATGAAAGAGGGCGCTTCCCACGCCGCAGCAGAGGGCCGCCGTGAAAAGAGCCATGTAGCTTCCTGTAAATCCCACCGATGAAATGGAAAGGCCGCAGATAAGACAGCCCAGGGATATGAACCAGGGCCTGGAAATCCTGTCGGAATAGTAGCCAAATACGGGCTGCATGACGGAGGCGATGAGCACATTGGCAAAGACAAGCATGCCCGCCTGCTGATAAGAAAGGCCATAGTGGGCGATGAAGTAGGGCAGAAGAGCCGGTATGGCTCCCTGGGACCAGTCAGTGGCCAGATGCCCGAGAGCGAAGAAATAGACTGAAGGATTCATAGGATCCCCTCCTCTCCTTTTTTCCTATTGTATGACGGACTGACGCAAAATAGAATCCCCTTTGGCAAATAATATACAGGTTACAAAAAAACTTCCAAGAAAAAATCTTGGAAGTTGATTTTGAGTGGTGCGGTCGGAGAGATTTGAACTCTCACGGATTACTCCACTACCGCCTGAAGATAGCGCGTCTGCCAGTTCCGCCACGACCGCATATGAAGTTAAACAACAAGAAATTAGGAAAATTGTGGTGCGGCTGGTGAGACTTGAACTCACACGATCGAAAGATCACTACCCCCTCAAAGTAGCGCGTCTGCCATTCCGCCACAGCCGCATATATGGTGCCTCAGAACGGAATCGAACCGTTGACACAAGGATTTTCAGTCCTTTGCTCTACCAACTGAGCTACCGAGGCAAAATTGTGGCGACCCGGATCAGATTTGAACTGACGATCTCCGCCGTGACAGGGCGGCATGTTAGACCACTACACCACCGGGCCGTTTTGGTGGGCGATAACAGGATCGAACTGCTGACATTCTGCTTGTAAGGCAGACGCTCTCCCAGCTGAGCTAATCGCCCACATGGTGACCTGTGCGAGATTCGAACTCGCGAACCCGCCGTGAAAGGGCGGTGTCTTAACCACTTGACGAACAGGCCACATATGGTGATCCATCCGCGACTCGAACGCGGGACACCTTGATTAAAAGTCAAGTGCTCTACCGACTGAGCTAATGGATCATTGGCAGGGGTAGTAGGATTCGAACCTACGCATGACGGAGTCAGAGTCCGTTGCCTTACCGCTTGGCGATACCCCTATGGCTCCTGAAGCAGGGTTCGAACCTGCGACATCGTGATTAACAGTCACGCGCTCTACCGGCTGAGCTATTCAGGAATCTATAGCACATCCTCTCGGATGATACTAACAAATGGAGCGGAAAACGGGACTCGAACCCGCGACCCCAACCTTGGCAAGGTTGTGCTCTACCACTGAGCTACTTCCGCATGTGTTAGCAACGATATTATTATATCATTACTTCTTGATTTGTCAAGTCACTTTCGAAATTTTATTTTCATCAGCGAGATGACTCTCAATGTCACGGCTTATATCTTAGCACATTGTGTTTTTTCTGTCAACAGGGAATTTTGAATCAGTCAAGATTTGATTTTCTGTCGGAAGACTTCCGCCGTGCGACGAAAATGATTATAGCTCATTTCTCCCCTTTTGGCAAGCCCCTTTTTCAAAAAAAATCAAAAAAGCACCGAAGGCCGGTTTTCCCTGCCTTCGGTGCCTGTTCCGTTATAAATCCAGCCCTGCGTCAGTACCGAATACTTTCATATGCCTGCCGAAAACAGACTCTCCCCGGTCGGTGAAATAGCCCAGGTATTCCGCCATGGTATTGTCTCCTGTAGGCTTCTCTGCGCTGGAGCTTCCATAGGCAGAGCGGTCCACCAGGAACCTGCCGTCCATAGGCAGGAAGGTAGAAAGACCTTCCACCATGGCAGCGGCAAAGGGATGGATATCCTCGGCAGATACATTCTTCCCCACTGTGGAAACCGCGTCGGTCAGGATGGCGGCCGACGCCTTTCCTGCCTCCGTTTTCCCTTCATCAATGGAAAACGGGCAGGTGAAAAGGCTTTCCACCTCCAGATAATCCAGAGAGGCAAGGAAGAGGTACAGGGATACCAGATTTTCCTCCGAAACCCCTATACGGCGCAGATCCGCCGCATCCGCCGGCATGTCAGGGATGGCATCGGAAACGCCGACTGCGAGCCGGGAGAAAACCTTCCAGCCCGTTTCCTCCCATTCCGGCGCCCCTTTGGCGGTGACTTCCTTCCAGAGGCGGAAAAGGTCTGCCTGCTTTAAAAGGAGAGACTTTTCCCCGAAGGGAGTAATGTGGAAATAATGGGCGGAAATCCATGCTTTGGGATTGGGCTTTTCGATGAAATGATCCGGAAGGCCCGCCTCTTTCAGTTTGGACTTAAGGTACACCGGCGGCACACCCATGTCGATGAGTCCTCCGATCATCATATCCGCCGTCAGTTTACCGTAGCATCTGATAAAAAGAGCTTTCATTATTTAATCTCCTTTCTCTGCCTCCCGCTTCCTGCGCCGTCAATGGCCACATCCACGTCCGCCGAGCCGAAGGTCTTCATCTGGTTCAGCATATCAATGGCTGCATCCAGCAGGGACAGTCCCAGGGCAGAGCCGAAGCCCTCGGCCTCTGTGAAATCATAATGGAGGAACGGTTTCATGCCAAGCTTCTGCATCTGCATTTTATGCACCGGCTCATCATAGTATACGGAAGGGAAAATGAAATTCCTGATTTCCGGATATACCGTCACCGCCGCCAGCACGGCAGCTCCGGTGACTGCATTGTCAAAAACCACCATCATGCCGCTTCTGGCCGCTTCTACCACGAAGCCGAAAAGGGCTGCAATTTCAGCAGACCCCACCTCTGCCAGATTTCCTATGGGGTCTTTGCCGAAGTCCCCTACGCCGGAGAGGGAGAGGCGGAAGCTGCTTCCGGCGGATACCTTCATCAGGTCTTCCTTCATAATGGCTGCCGTCACTGCCAGGGCGGAAAGAAGGAATCTTTCCCCTATATTGCCAAGGCCTGCCGCCTCTACGCCCTGGCGGGCAAGGGTCTTTGCCACCGACATGCCCAGGGCGACGGCACCTTCCACCACTTCATCATCCATGGCCGGACGGCCGTGATGGGTGCCGTGAATCATTTTCTTTGTAAGCACTCCTACTATGTCGGAGGTATCCTTTTCAAGGCCTGCATCAATGAGGTATACCGGTGCGTCCAGCTGACGGGCGATCACATTCACCGGGCCGGCGCCCTGGGACACCAGCTTCATTTCATCATGGGACAGCTGCCCCTTTGTCTTATTCTCCCCGTCCACTGCCGTATCGCCGCCAAAAATAACAAGGGCCTTATTCAGATAGGAAGGCTTGACTTCGCCTGTAATGCCGGCTATGCGTACTGCCATTTCCTCCAGTTTTCCCAGGGAATGGATGGGCTTTATCAGGTTATCCACGTACAGCTGGCAGGCTTTCATAATATCTTCATTTAATTTTGGCACAGCGCTCATGCTTTCACCCCCGCTTCTTCCTTTGTGACGCATTCCCTGTACACCGACAGGGCGTAGTCCAGCATCCTGGTCTGTATGCCGGCACCGATGGCTTCTCCCAGCCGGAAATCAAGGTCAATATATTCCGTAAGTCCAAGAGCCGCCAGGGATTTCTTATGGGCCTGCTCCAGGGACAGATGGGATGCCATGAGGTAATGAACCGCCTCCGGGCAGAGTGCTTTGGCAATGAAGGCACTGGCGGTGGTATTAAACCCGTCTATAATGGTGAGGGCACGGTTGGCGGCCGCTCCCAGAATGACACCGGTCATGCAGCCGTATTCAAAGCCCCCCACCTTGGAAAGGACATCCAGTCCGTCTGTGGGATCCGGGTGGTTCACATCCATGGCCTTCTGCACCACTTCCACCTTATGGCGGAGCCGTTCATCGGAAATATTCGTGCCCCGTCCTGTAACCTCCAGGGCATTCCAGTGATTGAAGGCACCCAGAATGCAGGCGGAAGAGGTGGTATTGGAAATCCCCATTTCACCGATGGTGAAAACCTTGTATCCTTCCTTTGCCTTTTCTTCTGCAATTTCAATGCCCGTCTCAATGGAGCGGATGGCCTCCGCCCTTGTCATGGCCGGCCCTTCTGCAATATTTTTCGTGCCGAAGGCAATTTTCCTGTCAAGAAGATCCGGCACGCCGCTCATATCTGCATTGATGCCCATATCCACCACCACCATGTCCGAGTGGGCATAGTAGGCCATGGCATTGGCCGCCGCCCCCTTTGTCTCCACATAGGCCCTTGTCATGCCTACGGTGGTGGACTGGGGATAGGCAGATACCCCTTCTGCATATACACCGTGATCAGCACAGGCAATCACCGTGCAGCACTTGGGAATGGCCGGCATGGCTTCTCCCGTCACACCGGCAAACTGGGTCACCATATTTTCCATTTTCCCCAGGTCTCCCATGCCAAGGTAGAGATCCTTCCAGCGGGAAGCCGCTCTTTCCATGGCGTCTTCATCCAGCGGCCGGATTTGGCTCAGCGTTTCATCCAGTAATCCCATTTATACCTCCTTATTATATTTTCATTATTTTTCTATTAAATCTTCAAGCAGATTCATGTTTATTATACCATGAATCGCTCCGATTTCTGAAAGCATTTCCTTCGTTGTATGTTTCAGAGGAAATGATTATAATAGGGACAGAAGTTCTTTTCAATTTCATCAAACCAAAGAAGGGGATACAGGAAATCTGGGATTCCCTTTTTCTTTGCATTCAGGAGGCCATGATTCATTCACAGCGCTTCCTTAAAGGAGGTTTTACCAGTGGATTTTGAAAAGCTTTATATCGACGGCCGGTGGATTCCCGGCGCGTCGGGACAGTTTATCGAAGTGGAAAATCCGGCCACAGGAGAAATGTTTGCCAGAGTCCCCAGGGGCAATGAGGAAGACGTGGACAGGGCAGCCGGAGCCGCCCGCAGGGCCCTTCCTGCCTGGAGCGCCCTGCCTTTGGCAGAACGGATTTCCCTTATGGAAAAATTCCTTGCCATTTTCAAAAGCCAGGAAGAGGATTTAATCGATATTACCATCAAAGAACTGGGGTCCCCCTATGCCTTTACCAAAGCGTCCCAGGTGGAATACCAGTACGTCCGCACCCGTTCCTACATCGACCTTTCGCCGAAGGTGCCGCTGGTGGAAAAAATGGAATACTCCACCACCTATCGGGAGCCGGTGGGTGTCATCGGCTGCATTACTCCCTGGAACTATCCCCTGGGCCAGGTGATCCAGAAAATCGTGCCGGCCCTCCTCATGGGAAATACGGTGATTTTAAAGCCAAGCCAGCACACGCCCCTGTCTTCCTACTACCTGGCAGAGGCCTTTGAAAAGGCAGGCTTCCCGAAGGGCGTATTCAACCTGGTCACCGGACGGGGCGGCGAAGTAGGAAATGCCCTGTCCTCCCATCCCCTGGTGAATATGATTTCCTTCACCGGCTCCACCTCCGGCGGCATTGCCGTAGGCAAAAAGGCGCTGGAATCAGTAAAGCACATCAGCCTGGAACTGGGCGGCAAGTCTCCCTATATCATTCTTCCCTCGGAAGATCATGACTACACCGAACCTATCCATCTCTGCTTCAACAGTATCTTTCTGAATTCCGGGCAGACCTGCACCGCCTTCTCCCGCCTCCTCATTCCGGAAGAAGAGAAAGCCATCATAGAAAAACAGCTGGCGGAAATCGCAAAGGAGTATACCGTAGGCGATCCCATGGACCATACGGTAAAGCTGGGGCCCGTGTCCTCCCGGCAGCAGTTTGAGAAAATCTCCGACTATATCCAAAAGGGCATGGATGAAGGGGCCCGCCTCCTCACCGGCGGCCTTCCAGGCTCCCCGTCAAAGGGCTATTACATCAACCCCACCATTTTCACCGATGTGAAGAATGATATGACCATCGCCCAGGATGAAATCTTCGGCCCCGTGCTCTGCGTCATCACCTATAAAGATGTAGAGGACGCTATCTCCATTGCCAATGATGTGCGCTACGGCCTCAATGCCGGCGTGTACGGCCCCAAGGAAAAGGCCATTGCCATCGCCCACCGGATAGAGGCAGGGAACGTTTACATCAATGCCAGCCCCAGGGACACCGCAGCCCCCTTTGGCGGATACAAGGAAAGCGGTATCGGCAGGGAGGGCGGTATTTACGGCATGCTGGAATTCACCCAGCAGAAAGCTCTCTTTGATACAGGAAAATAAGATTTCCCTTTGACAGGGCTTCCCAAAAGGAAGCCCTGTTTCTTTTTGTCTCCTTTCGATATAATGTAGATAATGTTAGGGAAGCACTGATTAATTCATAGAGTTTTCTTTTATAAGAATTTTTATGCACTGCTTCGTTATGGGCTTCCTTAAATAGCTCGAAAAAGGAGAAAATCAATGAACAGCTCATTTATGAAAAAAGTCATCCTTATCCTTGCCGTCATCCTGGCCGCCGGTGCAGGCTGGTACTTCCTGTACTGGGCAAAGACCCCCGCCTATGCGGCCGGTGAAATCCAGCAGGCGGTGAAGCAGAAAGACCTGCAGCTCTTTAAGGAAAGGGTGGATATGGAAAGGGTCTATTCCTATGCCGTAGATGATACGGCGTCCTACCTTGCCTCCGACGGTGTGCCGGACCACGGCCTGGCCGCCTCCATCCTGAAAATGCTGAAAAAGCAGGCGGTGGATGAACTGGTTCGCCAGACAGAGCTCCGTTTTCAAAAGGAGGACGTCAAACCCTCCGGCAACCCCGGGCAGATTCTCTCCGCCTACCTGGGCTCCGCCGCCCTCTCCATGACCGACATACTGGACGTAAAGGAAGAGAAGGGCAAAGCCATCGTGTCCGTCAAACTGCACGATAAAAAACTGGACCACGATTTCACCTGGCAGGTGCTCATGGAAAAGGACGTAAACGGCAGCTGGACCGCCGTAAGGATCCTGAATCTGAAGGAGTATCTGAAGGAAAGACAGGATGCCCTTCTCAGCCAGTAAGTCCGGATAAAAAAGGCAGTGAAGAAATTTCCATCATTTCTTCACTGCCTTTTTTATTTTTTATATAATCTGGAAAAGGAAAAACTTCAGGTAATAGGTTTCTGGCACCGTCATGAGGATGGGGTGATCCGGCGCCTGCTGGCGGAATTCGATCTGCCGAAGGGTTACGCCTGCATCCCTGGCTGCTTCCTTCACCATCTTCACAAAGAGTTCCTCCCCCATGAAATGGGAGCAGGAACAGGTGGCCAGATAGCCGCCCCTGGGAAGGATCTTCATGGCGCGGTAATTGATTTCCTTGTAGCCCCGGAATGCTTCGTGCACTGTTTTCCCCGATTTCGTAAAGGCCGGCGGATCAAGGATAATGTAGTCATAGTCATGGTTCTTCGTCCGGTCCAGCTCCGTCAGGTACGCAAACACATCCGCCTTTACCGCTTTGATGGGAAGATGATTGATTTCCCCATTATGGGAGGCCATGCGGACTGCCTCTTCGGAAATATCAAGAGCTGTCACGGAAGCGGCGCCGCCTTTTGCCGCATTCAGGGCAAAGGCGCCGGTGTGGGTGAAGCAGTCCAGCACATGGCGGCCCCTTGCAATGGAAGCAGCTGCCAGGCGGTTGAACTTCTGGTCAAGGAAGAAACCGGTTTTCTGCCCGTTTTCCACATCCACCGTGTAGCGGATGCCGTTTTCCACAATATCCACCAGTGTCTTTTCATGGGAAGGATCCAAAAGCGGGGAACAGTAGAATCCCTTGTACTGCTCCATGCCCTCCAGTTCCCTGATTTTTACATCATTTCTTTCATACACGCAGGAAACGGGAAGATTCCTTTCCCGAAGCACTTCAATGAGGCCGTCAAGAAAGGCCTGCTTCCTCTTTTCCATGCCCAGGGACAGCACCTGTACCGACAGCACGTCGCCGAAACGGTCCACCGTCATGCCCGGCAGCTGATCTGCTTCTCCGAATACCAGACGGCAGCAGTCATAATCTTCCTTCCGCATCACCTGGAGCCGGTAATCCACCGCATAGGCAGCCCGCCTTTTCCAGAATGCTTCATCAAATCGGTCATTGGCATTGGTGGAGAAAATGCGGATGGTAATTTTGGAGTGAGGATTGTAAAAGCCGCTTCCCACAAATTTTCCTTTGGAGGAAAGAACCTTCACAATGTCCCCCGGCGCAATGCCTTCCTCTGCTTCTTTTATCTCGGAACCGTAAATCCATGGGTGTCCCCCTCTGGCCGCCAGTTCCGCCCTCTTGCTGATGGTTACTGTCTTCAGTGCTTCCATATCTGTCTCCTGTGGTAAAAATGAAATCCTATTTCTGCTATTTTACCACAAGGGAAAAAAGGAAAACAGGCCTGCCGAGGCAGGCCTGTTTTCCGGGTTCAGAGGGTTCAGCAGAAAAAGTTTCTTAAGATTGACGCGCCTTTGGCGCTGCGGGTTGTAGACTGCCGCCAGAGGCAGCAGTCAATATAAATTCAGCGTTACGTGCTGTCCTTCCCATCTCTCCGATTATCCCAGGTACTTGTGGAAGAAGGCGGCGATTTTGTCGAAGGGAATCTTGTCCATGTTATCGTAAAGGTCTGTGTGGTTGGCACCGGGAACGATGAGGAGTTCCTTATTATTCCCTTTCAGCTTCTTGAAAGCATCTTCGGAGAAATAACGGGAGTGGGCCTTTTCACCATGGATGATAAGCACCGGACTTTCGATTTCATCGGCATAGGTCAGAAGAGGCATGTTGGTGAAGGAAAGGGCGCTGGTCAGGTTCCATCCGTCATTGGAGTTGAGGGACCGGGGATGGTAGCCTCTCTTTGTTTTGTAGTAGTCATAGTAGTCCTTCACAAACTGGGGAGCATCGGCAGGAAGGGGATCCACTACGCCGCCGTCCCTCTTGTAGTTTCCATTCTTATAATCAATGGTTCTCTCCTCATTGAGGGCCTTCCGTCTTTCCATTCTTTCCTTCTTCAGGGTGTCCTGATCCTTTGTGTAATCAAAGTAGCCATTGGAAATGACACGGCTCATATCGTACATGGTGGACGTGACGGTGGCTTTAATTCTTGTATCCATGGCAGCCGCATTAAGGGCAAATCCGCCAAAGCCGCAGATGCCTACAATACCGATTTTATCCGGATTCACGTCGGAGCGGTTGGAGAGATAATCCACCGTTGCGGAGTAATCTTCCGTATTGATGTCCGGGCTGGCTACATTTCTGGCCCTGCCGCCGCTTTCACCGACAAAGGAGGGGTCAAAGGCAATGGTCAAAAATCCCATTTCCGCCAGCTTCTGGGCGTAGAGGCCTGCAGCCTGTTCTTTAACGGCGCCGAAGGGGCCTGCCACAGCAAGCGCCGCCATTTTCCCTGTCCTGTTTTTGGGCATGTATACATCTGCTGCCAGGGTAATGCCGTAGCGGTTGTGGAAGGTGACCTTGCTGTGATCTACCTTGTCGCTCTTGGGGAATGTTTTATCCCAGGTATCAGTGAGCTTCAGGGGCTCATCTCCCGGCCAGGAGGTAGTAGAAATCTGCCGCACGGCCTTTGCTTTTTCCGCCTGGTTGTTTACATCGGCAGCATCCGCTGTCATCACAGAGCCTGCCAGAGCAAGACCGGCCAGGGCAAGAATCATCCATTTCATTTTCTTTACGTTTATCATTTTCGTTTCTCCTTTGCTTGCTTTACACATGCATGCCTGCCTGAAAGGCTTCATGCAGCACTTCATGATTTTCAATATCTCCTGCTTCTGTTACGCCGCCGGCAAAGACCGCGCCTGCCAGGCGGGATTTGGGAAAGCAGTCTATCCAGCCGGTCAAACCGGAAATGGTCCTTTCCGGTGTATGGGGATTGTCATCGGCTGCGGTCATGAGCAGGTACACATCCCGGAAACGGTATTCCTGCGGAAACAGGGGATTACACCGATCCAGCAGTGCTTTCATCTGTCCGCTCATGCCGTAGTAATAGATAGGTGTGGCAAAGACCACCACATCCGCTGCCCCGATTTTTTCTCTGATTTCTTCTGCATCATCCTTCATGAAACAGTGGAAAGTTTCCTGACAGGAAAGACATCCGGTACAGAAACCGAATTTCTTTCCCCGAAGGGAAATCACCTCCACCCGGTTTCCCGCCTCACCTGCCCCTTTGGCAAAGGCTTCTGCCAGGGCCTCTGAATTGCTCCTTTCCCTCAGGCTGGCGGCAATGATAATGACATTTTTATCCACAAAAATACCTCCTGCTTTATTATGGAAACCATTTTTTAGAAGCGCCGATTCATTCATAAGGGTTCATTGAATCAGTTCTCTCTGATGGTTCCATTATAAAGCGGGAGGTACTATAATAGCCAATACCCGATTATTTTCATTCATCATGCCGATTCGGCATGGATTTGATTACTCTTCCGGCTTTTTAAAATCCTTTTCCATCTGGTTTTTTATAATCTCTGCCGCCTTAGACAGGGTTCTTTCCTTTTTCCATACAAGGAAATTGCCGCTGTGCAGGGCAGGGATGAATGGCCGGAACACCAGATTCTCCCGATAGGGCGTACCGCAGGGGATAAGCCGGTCATAGGTAATCATGCTTCCCATGCCTGCTTCCACCAGAAAGGCCGCATTATAGGCCAGATTGTAGGTGGAAACGATGTGAAGCTCCTCATCCCCGCCCATCCACCGCTGGATTTCATTTCTGGAAGTCAGCTGGGCGGAAGCAATGAGCGGCTCCTTTCTAACATCCGCCGCCCGGATACCCGGTTTGCCGGCCAGAGGGTTATCCTTCCTGAGGAGCAGCCCCCAGGTGTCCCGATAGGGCAGCTGAATATAATAGTACCCGTCCGGCGGAATACTGCGGCAGAGAAGAGCAAAGTCAAGGAGCCCTTTCTCCAGATAATCCAGGGACTGTTCCCCGTTTCCGCTTAAAAGATGGAGATGGATGTCAGGATAGCGGTCAAAGACAGGAGAAAGAGCAGACACCACATCCCTCATGGCTTCCGTCTCCCCGCAGCCCAGATACACATCCCCTGCCACTGCATCACTCAAATGGGAAAATTCATTGATAGTTCTCTCTTCCAGAGAGACCAGCTCTTCTGCCCGCACTTTGAAAAGAATGCCCGCCTCTGTCAGGGTAGTCCGCCTTTTACCACGGATAAAAAGCTCCGCCCCCAGTTCCTCTTCCAGTTCCCGAAGCTGCCGGGAAAGAGTGGGCTGAGTCAGGTGAAGCTTGTCAGCCGCTTTGGTAATGTTCTCTTCCCGGGCCACTGCCAGGAAATACTTAATAACCCTTAATTCCATACTGCCTCCTGTTATTTTTTTACGAAGCGCTTCCTTTTTCCTGCAGGAATTCCTGAAGCACCACCGCCTGGTTGTGTTCTTTGTCCTTAGCACCAAAGAGAAGGGTCACCGGTCCCTTTGCCAGCGCTTCCTTCACAAGGGAAATCAATCTTTCCGTTTCCGGATTTTTTTCCAGTTCTTCCCTGTATTTTTCCCTGAACTCTTCAAACTTTTCCGGTTCATGGCCGAACCACTTCCGAAGCTCCGGCGACGGGGCAATGGCCTTTTCCCAAAGATCCAGTGCTGCCTTTTCCTTAGAAATGCCCCGGGGCCACAGACGGTCCGTAAGAATACGAAAACCGTCGGAATCCTCCGGCTTTTCATATACCCGTTTGATTTTCAAATCCATAGTAAGACTTCCTTTCGCTTATCTTCTATTGTAGCATGGAATTCTATGGAAAAATGTGACATCCGCAAAATTTTTATGAAAGAAAAGGCTGTGAAACCATTTTCATGATTTCACAGCCTTTATTTTATGTTATGTTTTCTGATCTGAAATCAGATTACATCATTCCGCCCTGGGGCATAGGAGGCATAGCCGGTTTTTCTTCCGGAATATCGCCTACTACAGCTTCAGTGGTGAGAACAAGGGCAGCGATGGAAGCTGCGTTCTGCAGTGCGCTTCTGGTGACTTTAGCCGGATCTACGATGCCTGCTGCCAGCATGTCTTCGTACTTGTCTTCTGCTGCGTTGTAGCCGATGCCGTCGCCTGCTTCTTTTACCTTTTCAGCAACGATAGCACCTTCCATACCTGCGTTGTCTGCAATCTGGCGTACAGGAGCTTCGATGGCGTGACGAACCAGGTTTACACCGGTCTTTACATCGCCTTCAGCCTGGATGGAATCAAGGCTCTTCTGGATGTCCAGGAAAGTGGTGCCGCCGCCGGCAACAATACCTTCTTCCACAGCTGCTCTGGTAGCATTCAGAGCATCTTCAATGCGGAGTCTCTTATCTTTCATTTCAACTTCAGTAGCTGCGCCTACTTCGATGACAGCAATGCCGCCGGACATCTTAGCCAGACGTTCCTGGAGTTTATCTTTATCAAACTGGGAAACAGCTTCCTTGTACTGTTCGCGGATCTGTTCCACTCTGTGCTTGATTTCATCCTTGTCGCCTGCACCGCCTACGATGGTGGTGTTGTCTTTGGTAATGCGTACCTGATGAGCGGTGCCCAGGTCGTCCAGGGTTGCACTCTGGAGCTTGCGGCCCATATCATCGGAAATCACATGGCCGCCGGTGAGGATGGCAATGTCTTCCAGCATAGCCTTGCGGCGGTCGCCGAAGCCAGGAGCCTTGACAGCAGCGCATTTCAGGGTGCCGCGGAGTCTGTTCACTACCAGGGTAGCCAGAGCTTCGCCTTCCACATCTTCAGCGATAATCAGCAGTTCCTTGCCGGAACGGGCAACCTGTTCCAGAAGCTGGAGCATATCCTGCAGCATGTTGATCTTCTTGTCGGTAATGAGGATGTATGGATTTTCCATGACGCATTCCATTTTATCCGGGTCAGTGACCATGTATGGGGAGAGGTAGCCGCGGTCAAACTGCATACCTTCCACAACCTTCAGGCTGGTGCCCATGGTCTTGGAGTCTTCAACAGTGATAACACCGTCGTTGCCTACCTTTTCCATAGCGTCTGCAATGAGTCCGCCAATGGTCTTGTCGGCAGAGGAAATGGAAGCAACCTGGGCAATGGCTTCCTTGGTCTTAACCGGAACAGCCTTCTTCTTGATTTCATCTACAAGAACCTTGACTGCTTCTTCAATGCCCTTCTTCAGTACCATGGGGTTGGCACCGGCTGCCACGTTTCTCATGCCTTCATGAATCATGGACTGAGCCAGCAGGGTTGCGGTGGTGGTGCCGTCGCCGGCTACATCGTTGGTCTTGGTGGCTACTTCTTTAACGAGCTGGGCACCCATGTTTTCAAATGGATCCTTCAGTTCGATTTCACGGGCAATGGAAACACCGTCGTTAACGATGTTCGGAGCACCGAATTTCTTATCAAGAACTACATTGCGACCTTTCGGTCCCAGGGTAATCTTTACTGCATTAGCCAGCTGGTCAACACCCTTCAGGAGAGCTGCCCGGGCTTCTTCATTATAAAGTACTTTTTTAGCCATTTATATCACTCCTATAAGTTCATTGAAAATTAAAGAATAGCAAGAATATCTCTTTCAGCGAGAAGCAGGTACTTTTCGCCGTCTTCATCAATATCTACGCCGGAATATTTAGCAAAAAGAACATGGTCTCCTACCTTGACTTCGAAGGGAAGACGGGTGCCGTTGTCCAGCACTTTGCCGGAACCGATAGCCATAACGGTACCTTTCTGGGATTTTTTCTGAGCTGTATCCGGAATCAGGATTCCGCCTTTAGTCTTTGTTTCTTCTTCATCAACTTTAACGAGAACACGATCTGCCAATGGTTTTAACATGTCTATTCCTCCTTTGACTATTAGCACTCACTTACATCGAGTGCTAACTTACTTTTCTATAATACATAACTTTCTTCAAAAATGCAAGTGTTTTATTGAAAAAAATCATTATGAAAAGGGAAGACCGGAAATATTCTGCCACGGTTCAGAGGATTATGATGGTTCAAAGAGTTCAAAAGATTCAAAGGGTTCAGAGGGTTCAGAGGGTGTGGATTGCCGCCTTTGGCGGCAATGAGTTTTATATGGGGCTGTGAAAAAATACAGAACTGACATCACTGCCACTCCACCTCACTGTCATTTCGACCGGAGCCGGTCAGCCGACAATAGGAAAGCCTCTTATTGGGCAGGCTAGAGGCCAACTTCGGCTGACTTGGAGGTCCTATGCAGGACCTCCACAGAGTGGAGAAATCTCATTCCACGATAGTATAAACCTCATTGCGGCGGGAGATTTCGGGGCTCAGAGCCTCAATAGAACAAAAGGCATTATCATCCATAACTACATGCAGCATCGCTCGAAATGACGTAGAGGCAGGAAGCAGACCGTCATTTGGCCAATTTCCGTGAAAATTTATGTATACAAAAGGGGCTGCGAAAAAATGTAAATCATTTTTTTCACAGCCCCGTTTATTAAGGGAATGACCTTCCTGCCAAATAGAAGCATTCTGAGTGAAGAATCTCAACACATGCCGATAGTGACTCATCTATAAGTAAATACCGGCCGGCAGGAAGAAGCCTCCTTTCCACGGTCCAATAGTTTCATAAAAAGCAAAAAAGCTTTGAAGAAACGATTTCCATTTCTTCAAAGCTCTTTTTTATCTTTCCTGTTTGACGCCTTCTCCGACGATCCGCACATCCAGAGGCACATGGATATGGTAGGTATCCATAATGCGCTTCTGCACTTCGTGAAGCACGTCCAGTACCTCTTTGCAGGAGGCATGGCCGTTGTTGACCACGAAATCAGGATGCTTGGTGGAAACCTGGGCATCTCCGATGGAAAAGCCCATGAGGCCGCAGGCTTTGATCATGGGGCCTACATGGTATCCCGGCGGACGAAGATACATAGTGCCGGCGCTTCTCTTTTCCAGAGGCTGCTTGGTCCTTCTGGAAATCTGGTGTTCCGTCATGTTTCTCTTGATTTCATCCGCATTGCCCGGGGCCAGATGAATCTTGGCGCCTACAATGATATCGCCGTTATGCATGAAAACGCTGTCGCTGTCGCCGTAGTGAAGGTCATCCCATCCATAGGTGCGGTCTTCCTTTCCGTCGCCGGAAATGGTATAGACCTCCTCCACCACGTTCTTCATCTGGCTGCCATAACCGTTGGCATTCATGAAGACAGCGCCGCAGAGGGTGCCGGGAATGCCTACGGCCCATTCAAAGCCCTTGAGGCTGTTCTTTTCCGCAAACCGGGAAACGGTGCCGGTGCCTACGCCGCCCATGGCGGTAATCCATGTGTCCTTGCAGGCAGTTTCCTGCTTCAGGCGGTTCGTGCAAAGGGTAATGCCGCGGATACCCAGATCCGATACAAGAAGGTTGGAGCCGCCGCCTATAAAGGTGACGGGGATGCCTTCATCATGGGCTTTGGAGAGCACCTTTTTCAGTTCCTCCACTGTCTGGGGCATTACAAAGCAGTCTGCCGGCCCGCCGATACCATAGGTGGTGTGACGGCTCATAGGTTCATCCAGCTTATACTGCCGTTCATTTAAAATTCCATCAAGAAATGCTTTCCAATCAGTCATTGTTTATTCAGTTCCAATACATCCATACCCTGCGCCATTGCATCGGATACAATCTTCTGCAAATCCGCAGCCACCTGATTCCAGCGAATAAATGCCTGGAGATATTCCTGGGCATTGCTGTTGTTGCTGACAAGCACAGCCAGCTCCTGCAGATGCTGGTAGCTGTCCTCGTCTTCCTTCTGTCCTGCCAGTTTAGCATAATCAGCTTTCATCTGGGCCATGATATATTCCTTCACCATTTTCCTGGCTTCCTCATCGCCCTTGATCTTTTCGGCTGCCGCAGTCAGACGTTTCATTTCATCGCTTTCCTTGATCGCCCTTGCCAGATCATAAGCTGCATCATACGTATTCATGGGTGTTTCTGCCTCCTTTAAACAACCGGCCGCTCTCCCTTAAAAGATGGGGAAAACCGGTCTGTCTCAGTGCTTCCAGGGCCACAATGGCCACCGCATTGGATAAATTGAGAGAACGGGCTTCTTCTATCATGGGAATCCGGATGCAGTCCTCCTTATGGGCCAGGAGCATATCCTCCGGAAGTCCTTTGGTCTCCTTGCCGAATACAAGCACATCATCTTCCCTGAAGGATACCTCCGTATAGGACTTCACCGCCTTGGTGGTATTGTAGTAAAAATGATGGCCCTCCAGCATCCTTTCCACAGAAGTGAAATCAGGATGCACATGGATCTCCAGAAGATCCCAGTAGTCCAGTCCCGCCCTTTTGAGATGCTTGTCGTCAATGGAAAAACCCAGGGGTTCCACCAGATGGAGAGTCAGATGCTCCGCCGCACAGAGGCGGGAAATATTTCCCGTATTGCCCGGAATCTCCGGCTCCACTAACACAATATGCATAGGTATCCTTTCATGAAATCAGAAATAACTTCCGTACCGGTCACGGTACCGGTCTACCTGCTCCCGTCCCCCGTAAAACTTGAATGTTCTCGGTTTCTGTCCCCGGTAGGAAATCTGGTAGATGGGCCCCTTTTCCAGTCCGTTCACCGCAATGCGGTAAATGTTGTAATGAAAGCCATCGCTCTTCTGGGGCACCGGAAGACCTACAGCCTCCACCCCCTCATTAAAGGTAAACTCCGGCTTGTAGTCCTTCGACAGGAAGCGGGACGGATCCAGCTCTTCCTTCGTCAGAGGATCCGCCATTTCCACTTCCACCGTCAGCTCATCCACCACGAAAACATTTTTAATTTTATTGGCGGAAACAGGCAGTATCATTCCTAAAGATAATAAGACTGCCGGAACAATATATTTATATTTCATAGGTTCCTCACTTATAAAATGGTAAAACACTGTCCCCTCCCTGCACTTTTACTATTCTACCACATTCGGGCAATGAGAAAAACAGGGGTACATAAAATAGCAGCGCCTGCGGCAAATAAAAAGACTGCAGCAGCGCTGCAGTCTTTTTACCATTATTTTCTTTCTTTAATTCTAGCTGCTTTACCGGACAGGCCGCGCAGATAGAACAGTTTAGCACGACGGACAATACCGCGGCGCTTCACTTCGATCTTTTCCAGACGGGGAGAATGAACCAGGAATGTTCTTTCAACGCCTACGCCATAGGAAATACGACGAACGGTGAAAGTTTCTCTCACGCCGGCATTTCTGCGGGCAATAACGATGCCTTCGAATACCTGTACACGTTCAGTCTTGCCTTCGATGACCTTTACATGAACTCTTACGGTGTCCCCCGGGCGGAATTCAGGAATGTCATTTCTGAGCTGTTCATTTTCCAGTGTTTCAATAATGTTCACGATCTTTTCCTCCTTCTCACAAGACATTCATGCCGATCGCTTTTGGCAGAGGACTGTCCAGACTAACAGTAGCATTGTATCATACTTTCCCTTCCATTGCAATGAGAAAGCAGGTACTTTGATGCTGAATGCTTGAATATTATACTACAGGAAAGACAGAAAAGCCAGTGGAAAATGATTTGGGAAATATGATAACACTGCGTCATGGTCATGCATGGCTGTATTTCCGAAGGAGCCGCTCCCATGCATCATCTCCAGCGGAGCTGCATGCCGTTATAGGTAATCGATGTTTTCTATTCTATTGAGGCTCTTAGTCGAGAAATCTTCCGCCGCAGCAGGGCCTGTACTATGGCTGTGAGATTTCTCCGCTCCCCTTCCGGCCCATGAAATAACAGCAGCGAAAAGTGACCCATACCATTAGAGGTACAGGGACATGAATCGGGAGAACCCAATTCTGGCCCTCAAATGGTCCAACTATCTGCCAAGCCGCACATAAAAAAAGAGCCATGCCTTCCGGCACAGCTCCCTTCTCTTACAGTCCAGCCATGGGCATGGCCTGCTTTTTCAATTTTTTCAGCGCTTTCCCTTCAATCTGGCGGATACGTTCGCGGGTGACGCCGAAGTGCTTGCCCACTTCCTCCAGCGTACGGGGTGTACCGTCATCCATGCCGAAGCGGAGAGCCAGCACGCCCTTTTCTCTTTCCGTCAGGGTATCCAGCATCTTATAGACCTGTTCCCTTCTCATGGTGGCTGCTGCTTCATCTTCCGGGGACGCGGTCTTCTGGTCTTCGATGAAATCGCCTAAATGGGAATCTTCCTTTTCGCCGATCGGCGTTTCCAAAGAGATAGGATCCTGGGCTGCCTTCTTGGCTTCCCGGATTTTTTCCACGCTGATTCCCATTTCCTTGGACAGTTCCTCATTGGTGGCTTCCCTGCCGTGTTCCTGCAGGAAGCGGCGGCCCACCCGGTTCATCTTGTTGATGGTTTCCACCATGTGCACCGGTACGCGGATGGTGCGTGCCTGGTCTGCAATGGAACGGGTGATGGCCTGGCGGATCCACCAGGTGGCATAGGTGGAGAACTTATAGCCCTTGGTATAGTCGAACTTGTCCACTGCCTTCAAAAGGCCGATATTCCCTTCCTGGATGAGATCCAGGAAAGGCATGCCCCGGCCGGGGTACTTCTTGGCAATGGATACCACCAGACGGAGATTGGCGTTGGCCATTTCCTTCTTCGCATTTCTGGCCGCTTCCTTCTCCTCCGGCGTAGCGTCTTTTCTCTTGCCCTTTTCAATGATTTTAGCCAGGTTCATTTCCTGTTCCGCGCTGAGCAGCGGATTGGCACCGCATTCGCGGAGATAGAGCCGTACCGGATCGCTAACGCCGCCGGCAGCTCCATAGTCCGCCTCTTCCGCCTCCGCTGTATCGGAGCCGCTCCAGTCCTTATCCTCTTCCAGGCCGTCTTCCTCATTTTCCAGAATCAGCTCTTCGGAAAGATCATCATCATCTTCACTGAAATCAGCTTCATCCGGCTCTCCGGTATCTTCATCTTCATCGTACACAAGATCGATATTGTGTTCATGAAGAAGATTAAAAATCCCATCCAACTGTTTCTGCGTCAATGACTTTTCTTTTGTAAACCGGATGATTTCATTGTATGAAAGATTGCCATCCGCATTGACCCTTTCCTGCAGTTCCTTTAGCCACTGTGCAAGCTGTGCTGCCTTAGCTGCCAAATTAGGGACACCTCCTCAAACATTCAAATATTTTGAGCAAAATAAATCTGTCAGGGAGCTTATATGATTGTTTTCTGCTTCGTCAGAAGCCCGTTAGAAATAGCCCGCCCTGTTTCTCTTAAGTTAGACTACAATGATACTCTACTTGCAGTCAAAAAGCAATAGAGAAAATTCATTCCATAATGGATCCTGTTTTTGTTCATAAAAAAAGCATTCCCGAAAGAATGCTTTTCATGGTGACCCAGGAGGGATTCGAACCCACGACCCACCGCTTAGAAGGCGGTTGCTCTATCCAACTGAGCTACTGAGCCATATTTTTGGTCGGGGCAGCCGGACTCGAACTGGCGACCCCCTGCTCCCAAAGCAGGTGCGCTACCAACTGCGCTATGCCCCGTGACACTTAGATATTTTATTACATTCTTCCCGATTCGTCAAGTGGAAAAATGGGAAATAGTGAGATAGTGAGATAGTGGGCTGGTTTCCTGTTGAGGTGATTCAAAAATGTGTCATGCCGGACGGGGAACTATTTGCGAAAGGTTTCCTGTTGAGCTGACCCACATTGTTATCATGTCGGACAGGAAACTGTTTGCGAAAGGTTTCCTACTGAGATGACCCACAGTGTTCCCATGCCGGACGGGAAACTATTCGCGAAAGGTTTCCTACTGAGGTGACACACAGTGTTCCCATGTCGGACAGGAAACTATTTGCGAAAAGTTTCCTACTGAGGTGATTCACAGTGCTCTCATGCCGGACAGGAAACTATCTGCGAAAGGTTTCCTGTTGCGATGATTCGCAAATGTGTCATGCCGGACGGGAAACTGTTTGCGAAGGGTTTCCTACTGAGATAATTCACATTGTTTCCATGCCGGACAGGAAACTATTCGCATAAAGTTTCCTGTTGCGATGATTCGCGATGCTCCCACGCCGGACAGGAAACTATTCGCGTAAAGTTTCCCGTTGAGGTGATTCACAATGCTCCCACGCCGGACAGGAAACTATTCGCGTAGGGTTTCCTATTGAGGTGATTCACAAATGTGTCATGCCGGGCAGGAAACTATTCGCGAAAGGTTTCCTACTGAGATGACCCACATCATTCCCATGCCGGACGGGAAACTATTCGCGTAGGGTTTCCTATTGAGGTGATTCACAAATGTGTCATGTCGGACAGGAAACTATTTGCATAAAGTTTCCTACTGAGATGACCCACATTGTTCCCATGCCGAACAGGAAACTATTCGCATAAAGTTTCCTGTTGCGATGATTCGCAATGCTCCCATGCCGGACAGGAAACTATTCGCGTAAAGTTTCCCGTTGAGGTGATTCACATTGTTCCCATGTCGGACAGGAAACTATTCGCGAAAGGTTTCCTGCTGAGCTGACCCGCATTGTTCCCATGCCGGACAGGAAACTATTCGCATAAGGTTTCCCGTTGAGATGATTCACAGTGTTCCCATGCCAGACAGGAAACTATTCGCGAAAGGTTTCCTACTGAGGTGACACACAGTGTTCCCATGTCGGACAGGAAACTATTTGCGAAAAGTTTCCTACTGAGGTGACCCACATTGCTTCCATGCCGGACAGGAAACTATTCGCATAAGGTTTCCCGTTGAGGTGATTCACAATGCTCCCACGCCGGACAGGAAACTATTCGCAAAAGGTTTCCTCTTGAGATGATTCACAGTGTTCCCATGCCGGACAGGAAACTATTCGCGTAAGGTTTCCTGCCGCTGTGATTCGCATTGCCCCACAGCATCTACACCTTCCTGTGCCCCACGTCTTCTGCCCTCACGTGTCCCAGGTAGATATTTCCTATGATCCAGGCTACGTAGTCGTCCACCGGCACGGGGACGGTACGCATGCCTCTGGGGATGAGGCGGGCAAGGCCTTTGGCGGGATGGTCCTTCCAGTACCAAGCCTCTCCCATTTCCGTGGTGTATTTTTCATCCACCAGAATCACCGGAATATCCCTTTCCATGGCTTTCAGCAGTTTTTCGCTGCGGTCTTTCATTTCCTGATGGCGGGTGCCGTTGCCCATGATGAAGGCCCGCACTGGGAATCGGGAGAGGAGGAGGCCTATTTCCTTTTCATAGGAAACAGTGGGAACTACCTTCTTCACCACAAGGCTTCCGTCTTCCTCCACCACGGCGCAGCCCGTTTTATCCTTTCCCGGATCGACGGCCAGTATCATGGATTGTCTCCTTTCCTTTCCACCCGCACATCAATGAGGAGCGGTCCCTGGGAATAAATGTCCCGTTTGGCTGTGACAGTAAGGATACACTGACCTCCGTAATCTTTGACTTTCTGGATCACATCCATCAGTTCCTGTCCTTCCAGCACACCTACGTTGCCGGTGATGGGATCCGGCAGTACCCCCTTGGACTGGGCATAGTGGTTCAGGTCTTTCAGGAAACGGAGTACCTGGAGTTCGTAATTCCGGATATCCTTATAGGCATCCAGACTGCCCCGGTATACCACTTCCCCTTTGCTGAATACAAGAAGGTTGTCATGAATGTCAAAATCAACAATCAGCCTTTCGCCGCGGATAAGATTCTGGGCTGCCACAATGCGTACCAGCTTCTTGTTTTTAGCGCCGGCGATTTCCTGCACCGCATTATCGAAATCAGCCTGGCTGATGCGGACAAGGTTCACGCTGTCATCGGTAATATTCATCTGCTGCTTCAGCATATTGTTAATATCTTTCAGCACGCTTTCCAGCACCTGCACCGTCTGCTCCCTGGTCATATGCTCATCTACTGTGACACTGGTAAGAATCTGTCCCGCCTGCATCACCACCTGTCCTTCCCGAAGGGCGTAGATATTATCAAGGAGTGTCTTCTTTTCCTCATTCAGGGTACTGATATTGCTGCTCAGCTCTTCCTTTGTCTTTTCCAGATCCTGGATTTCCCGGGCAGACTTTTCTACCCCTGCCTGGGCCTCATCGTAGGCATCCTGCACGGAAGCCAGCTCCTGCTCCATGTAAACGCGCTGGCTTTCTACCCGGTCCAGCTCCCTTGATGTTTCCTCCGACTTCTTTGTCACATCTTCATATTCCTTATTTCTGGCTTCCAGCTGGCGCTTTCCTTTTTCCAGTTCCCTGTTCTTTACTTTGATTTCCTGGTTCAGGTCATTCATCTGTGCCTGCAGCCGGGACAGGCCAAAAAGAGCCACCCGCACATTTTCATTCACCACCGCCATGACAGCAACGGTGGAGAAGGAAATGAGCACGCCGGAAATAATGGTCACGATAACCGATGTATATTTGGGCCGCAGTCCGAAGAGAGTCATCCTCTTCTTGCCTACCTTGGAGCCGATACGGTCCCCCAGAAAGGCAATGACCCCGCCCATGACAATCAGCACAAGAAATATGGCAGCCCCTATAAACATGACATTCCTCCTTCCTTTTTAATCTTAAGATGATTCTATTTTATTATACCGTCTTTTCCATGTTTATGAAATACCGGGATGGGACAGTTTCCTGCTGAGATGGCCTGCAGTGTTCCCATGCCGGACGGGAAACTATTTGCGAAAAGTTTCCTACTGAGGTGATTTACAAATGTGTCATGACGGACGGGAAACTATTTGCGAAAGGTTTCCTATTGAGGTGACCCACAGTGTTCTCACACCGAACAGGAAATTATTCGCGAAGGGTTTCCTGCTGAGGTGACCCACAGTGTTCCCATGACGGACAGGAAACTGTTTGCGAAAAGTTTCCTACTGAGATGATTCACAGTGCTCTCATGCCGGACAGGAAACTGTTTGCGAAAGGTTTCCTATTGAGATGATTCACAATGCAGCCATGACGGACAGGAAACTGTTTGCGAAAAGTTTCCTATTGAGCTGATTCGCAATGCTCCCACGCCGGATGGGAAACTATTCGCGAAGGGTTTCCTGCTGAGGTGACCCGCAGTGTTCCCATGCCGGACAGGAAACTGTTCGCATAAAAGTTCCCGTTGAGCTGATTCGCAATGCTCCCACGCCGGACAGGAAACTGTTCGCACAAAGTTTCCCGTTGAGCTGATTCGCAATGCTCCCACGCCGGACAGGAAACTTTTCTTCCATGCAAAAAGAGCCGCAGGGATTCCCGCGACTCTTTCTTTTATTTATCTACCCGATGGATGAGCCAGCAGCCTGTGACAAGGGCTATGAGGTTCGGCAGCCATACTGCCAGGGTGGCAGGCATGACGTGGCCTTTTCCCAGGGCTTCCAGGAAGGTCATGATGGCGTAGTAGAGGAAGATGATGACCACGGACAGCCCGAATCCGATGGAGGAGGAGGATCTTTGCTTCTGTACGCCCAGGGGAGCACCTACGATGGCGAAGACGAAGCTTGCCATGGGCAGGGAGAAGCGGCGGTGCACTTCCATCATGATGGGAGTAGTATCCGCATGGGCTGCTGCATAGGCCTTTTTGGTGAGGAGCAGTTCGCGGATGGTCATTTCATCATAGTTCTTCTTTTCCTTGGGAATATCTTCCGGCGACTGGGCATAGGGGATGTCCTGCCGTTCGAAGTGCATCATGCGGTCCACGCCGTCACCGGTGAGGTCATAGATAATGCCGTCGGTCATGACCCATACGCCGTTCTGCCAGATGGCTTTGGGGGCATTTTCCACCCGGATCACTTCTTCGTTCTGGAATTCCTGGACTGTAATGTTTTCCAGTTCCTTAGTGGAAGGGTTATACCTTCTGGCATAGAGAAGGTGGACGATTTTCCCGTTCTGCACATCCCGCACCACCACATGGTCCGTAACGCCGGGATTGAAGTTCTTCTTGATTTCCGTATTCAGCACGTACTCATATTCCCGGTTCGTCCAGGGCACCACGTACTCGTTGAAGGCCACGGCGCAGAGGCTGATAAAGAGGGAAAGGATGAATACCGGCGCCGCCAGGCGGAGGAAGCTCTGTCCGGAGGAACGCATGACGATGAGTTCGCTGGAGCCGGAGAGCCTGGAGAAGCACATAAGTGCCCCCAGGAGCACTGCCATGGGGAATGTGTATACCACGATACGGGGCAGGGCCAGGATGAAGATTTTAAGGGCGGAAACGGGAGACGCTCCGTATTTCGTCACGTAGCTGGCAATTTTCAAAAGGGTATCCGCCCCCAAAAAGATGGCGGTAAATGCGGCCACGCCGAAGAGGAAGGGGCCGAGAAATTCTTTTAATGTGTATTTGTCCAAAAGTCTCATCAGAATTCCCTCCCCTGATTGGTTGTATCTGTCATAAGCTGAAATTTTCTCCCAGATAGAATTTCTTCGCCACCGGATTGACGGCAATTTCATCGGCCTTTCCTTTCAGAAGGATTTTTCCTTCGGAAAGGATGTAGGCATTGTCCACAATACGCAGGGTTTCCCGCACATTATGGTCGGTGATCAGGATGCCGATGCCCCTTGTTTTAAGGTGCATCACCACGCTCTGGATGTCTTCCACCGCCAGCGGGTCAACGCCTGCAAAGGGTTCATCCAGAAGGATGAAGGCAGGATCCATGGTGAGGGCCCGGGCGATTTCCACGCGGCGGCGCTCGCCGCCGGAAAGGGCATTGCCCTGGGTATCCCTCACATGACCGATATGGAATTCTTCCAGAAGGGCTTCCGCCTTTTCTGTCCGCTCTTCGGGGGTCAGTTCTTTTCTCGTTTCCAGAAGGGACATGAGATTTTCCCATACGGTCATTTTTCGGAATACGGAGGCTTCCTGGGGCAGGTATCCGATGCCGAACTGGTGCCGTTTGTAGATGGGCATGCCCACCAGGGAGGTGCCGTCTACGGTAACATCCCCTTCATCGGGCTGGATAATGCCTACAATCATGTAGAAGGTGGTGGTCTTTCCTGCGCCGTTGGGGCCCAGAAGGCCTACGATGGTGCCCTGTTCCACTTCCACATTCACATGGTCCACCACGGTACGCTCTCCATACCGTTTGATAAGGTTGTGTGTTTCTATTTTCATTTGCTGTCCTTCGTTGTCAGGGGGGCTCCGGCTTCCTCCGGCCGTCCTGCAATAGGAGTGGCAGCGGTCACCGGTCCCTGGGGGGCGCTTCCCGTGTCGGAAGAAGAGCTCCCTTTATCCGATGTGTCTGCCGTGCTTCCTGTATTCGTAATCACAATGGTGCTTCTGCCTGTGGTTTCCACCACTTTGTCAGCGTCCCTAAGCACCAGCTCCGGCCCGGTGAAGGAATTGCCGTTCTGGTTCACCCAGGCATTGCCGGAAAGCACCAGTTTCCCGTCGGTGCCGTCCCTGCCGGTTCTTGTATAGACAGCTTCATCGCCGTAGCCTACGGCATTATGAAGGCTGCTGGAAAGGTTTACGCCGCCGGTGGCTACCACTTTCACCTGCTTCATGTTGCCTTCAATGTGGGGCGCTTCCAGGGTGCCGTCAGGAGAGGACAGGTATCCGTTTCCTTCGATTTTGCCAAATCCCGTATCCGGATTGTACATGACATCGTCTCCCTTGAGGGTGCGGTTTTCCGCGCCGTCATGGAAATTAACGCTGCCTATGCCCCGGGCGGTTTTATCCTGGTAGAGGTACATTTTGGCCGCATCCAGGGTAGTGGCTTCCTTCACATAGTGTACGCCGCCTTCCAGGTAGGCGCTTCTGTCTTCAAAGTGGTACTCCCCCTGGGATGCGGTAATGGTAGCGCCCTGGTTGGCATGGATTACCACGTCCCCCCTGGCCGTCACTACCTTCGTATTTCCATCATAAGTCAAAACGTCGGCTGTAATATCATCAGCCATGGCTCCTCCGGCAGCGCCTACGGAAATGGCCAGTGCCGCCAGTGCAGTATATAAGAATCTCACTTTGTCCCCTCCTCATCTGCCAGCTTTGCATGTCCTCTGGCCGTAATCTTCTGAATCACCCGGTCCGCCTCGAACCGGTCGGCGGTGAGTACCTTGCCATCCCTCTTCACCACAAAGGCCTTGTCGGTGGAAAGGATATCCTTATTGCCATCGTAGGTCAGGTTTTCTGCATAGAGCTCTTCGCCCTCTTTGCCATACCCTTCTACATTGCCTTCAATATAAATAATTTTGGTGCTGCGGTCAACCCTGCCCCGGTCCGCCTTCAGATGGAGCTCGTCGCCGTCCTTAGCAAAATAGCCCTCCACATTTTCCATGGTAACATGGTTCTGGTCCTTGCTCACCGTCACATGGGCGGCTTTGAATCGCCATACCAGCTTGCCGTCCTTTGTTTCCTTCATGTCCGAATTATGGAACTCGATGGAAGGGCCCTGTGATGATGCGGCATGCATGCCTTTGTTATCATCTTTAAAGAGGAAATAGATGCCTCCTGCAATCAGGAGAACCAGCACTGCAATTAAAATCAGATTCCGGTTCTTTTTCATTCCTTTCCTCCTTTGGTTTCGTTCCACTCTTCGTCCATGCCTACCGCAAACTTTTTCTTTTCTTCCGGGCTGAGTTCATTATACATCCGGATCTTGCCGGGGCGGGTCCAGAACAGGTGCTGGAACCAGAGCCAGTCGGAAGGATGTTCCTTAATGAAATCTTCCATAATGGATGCCATTTTCTGGGAATTTCTTAGAAGATCCCTGTCCTTGTCTCCCGTATTCTCATAATAGAAATGTTTCCCCACACAGATGGTGTGGCCCCTTCCCCCTTCATTTCTTACGATGAAAATGGGGACGATAGGCGCTTTGAATTTCTTTGCAAACACCGCCGGTCCCTGGGGGAAGGAAAAGACACGGTTCATAAAAAGCACCGGCACCCCTACCTTGTTTCCATCCTTATCGGAAAGAAAACCCAGTATGTGGTTTTTCTTCATGGAACGGGCGGCTGCAATCATTTCATAGCCGCCGGTACCGGTGAGATAGATATGCTGCCCTGCCATGGCACGGTAGCTGTTAATCATTTTCATGAGAGCATCGTCGGACTGTTTCTTCCCGATGGCCGATGTATCATAACCGTGAAGGGCAAGGCCGGCGCCCAGCCATTCCCAGTTTCCCATGTGGGCCGTAAGGCCTACGATACCTCTGCCCTCTGCATAGGCAGCTTCCAGGTTTTCCGGATGGTCGATTTTCACATAATCGTCAATGTGGTCCTTCTCCCGGCACAGGCGGGGCATGTACATCATTTCCATGGCAGACATGCCTATATTTTCATAGACCTTTTGCAAAAGCTTTTCCGCTTCCGGACGGGAAACGCCAAGTCCGATCATAATCTGCCGGATTCCCCGTTTCTTCTGTTTTGCTATGCGGTTCATAATGCAGGGGCCCAGAAAACGCCCGATGGCCAGGATATGATCATAGGACATGGAGCAGAGAAGGCTGCTGATTCCCTTCAATATCCCGTAACGTACATTGAATAACATGGCTTCACTTCTTTCCGGAAAACAAAATTATATACAAAATGAAATCCTCCTACTGCTGCACCCTATGGCTGCCGTCCCGGTAGGAATCCACCGCTTCCTTCCAGCGGTGCTGGGATTTCATTACCTTTTCTATCAGTTCCCTGGCCGCACCCCGGCCGCCTTCAAAACGGGAAATGAAATCAGCGCACTCTCTCACTTCCTTCACCCCGTCTCTGGGAGAAGCGGCAAGGCCCACCTTTTCCAGAAGGGGCAGGTCGTTCAGGTCATCGCCCATGTAGGCCGCCTCTTCCCAGGAAAGGCCTTCCTCTTGAAGGAGCTTTTCCATGGCGCTTACCTTATCGGAAATGCCCATAAGGATGAAATCTACGGACAGTTCCCGTCCCCTGTTTTCCACAATGGGACTTTTCCTGCCTGTAATGAAGGCGGTTTTATAGCCCATACGGTGGGCCAGGGCAAGGGCCAAGCCGTCTCTGGCGTGGAAGAGCTTGAAGGCCTCTCCCGTCCCTCCCATAACCAGCACGCCGCTGGTGAGAGTGCCGTCCACGTCAAAGGCCAGCAGTTTGATTTTCTCCGCCTTCTTCATCACATAACCCCCTGTTTGAGGAGATCCGTAATGTGGATCATGCCGATGGCCTTTCCTTCCTCATCGGTGACAGGAAGGACGGTAATGGGATGGGGCCGGTGTTCTTCCATCATATGGAGCCCTTCCGCCGCCAGTTTTTCCCTGTGAATCACATGGGGATTCACAGTCATCACCGCATCCACCGGCAGGGACAGGAAATCTACGCCCTTTTCCAGGCCCCGCCGCACGTCGCCGTCGGTCATGAGCCCTTTGAGCCGTCCCTTTTCATCCACCACCGACACGGCGCCAAGGCCCTTGTCGGTCATCACAAAGAGAGCATCCTTCACCGAAGCCGTTTCCACAATAAGAGGATTTTCTTCTCCTTTGTGCATCACCATGTCCACGGTGAGAAGGAGCTTCTTGCCCAGGGAGCCGCCGGGATGGAAAATGGCAAAATTGTCGGCAGTGAAATGGTGCCTTTCCATGAGGCATACTGCCAGTGCATCTCCCAGAGCCAGGGCGGCGGTGGTGGAACTGGTCGGTGCCAGTCCCAGGCTGTCCGCTTCCTTTGCCACCCCCGCATCCAGCACGGCATCCGCATTTTTGGCAAGGGTGGAATGGGTCTTCCCCACCACCGCCACCAGCTTGGCGCCGATACGTTTCAGGGAAGGAAGAATATTCAGCACTTCCGCCGTTTCGCCGCTGTTGGAGTAGGCAATCACCACATCATCGGCGGTCACCATGCCCAGATCCCCGTGAATACCTTCCGCCGGATGGAGGAAGAAAGCCGGCGTGCCGGTGCTGGCCATGGTAGCTGCCACTTTGCGGGCAATGTGACCGGACTTGCCCATACCTGTCAGCACCACCCTCCCTTTGGCGTTTTCAATCAAATGAACAGCCTGCTCAAACTGGCCGTCCAGTTTATCCACCAGGGAAACCACCGCCTCCGCTTCATCGCGGAGCACTCTCGAAGCTGTTTCAATGACTGACATACTGCCTCCATCATGCTGCAATACAAAGGAAATAGAATTCCATATTCTTTCTATTATACAATACTTTTTCTTTGAAATATATGATTGAGAAAAGGTTCAAAGGGTTCAGAGGGTTCCCTCCAATTTTATTGTCCCCCCGCCTGCGGGGTGGCAGGGGAACCGGATTCATAGGGAGCCCTTGGGCGACTGAGAATCCAGTGGCACGCTTCCCTATGGGTGAAGGTGGTGCCGCAGGCACCAAAGGGGGTAGGCCTATGGCGCGAAGGTTGTGGTATCGCCCGGGCAATGAGTTTTATATTCCCGCTTTCGGCGGGAAGTCTGATGTCTGATAACCTGACGTCTCTTTTCGAAACCATTTCCCGGTAAGCGGCAAGCGGATAGCGGATAGCGGATAGCGGATAGCGGATAGCGGATAGCTGCCTATACTATCCCACTGTCCTACTGTCTCACTAACTCACCAGCTCACTAGCTCACCAGCTCACTATTTCCCCAGACCCTTTTCCTTATCCTTCTTCACCACCTGGTTAATAGCAATCAGATCTTTCAGCAGGTCTTCCAGGGAAGAGAGGTAAAGCATGTTGGTGGAGTCGGAGAGGCCTTCCGGCGGATTGTCGTGGACTTCCATGAAGAAGCCGTCTACGCCGGAGGCTGCTGCCGCCCTTGCCAGGTAGGGGATGAATTCCCGCTGGCCGCCGGTGGAGCTGCCCATGCCGCCGGGAAGCTGTACGCTGTGGGTGGCGTCAAAGATAACGGGGTAGCCGAACTGGCGCATAATGGGGAAAGAACGCATATCCACCACCAGGTTATGGTAGCCGAAGGATACGCCCCGTTCCGTCACTGCCAGGTTCGGGTTATGGGCTTCTTCCATTTTCTCAATCACATTTTTCATATCTTCCGGCGCCATGAACTGGCCTTTTTTCACGTTCACCGGCTTGCCTGTCTTGGCAGCGCCGTACACCAGGTCCGTCTGCCGGCAGAGGAAGGCAGGAATCTGCAGCATATCAAGCACTTTGGATGCCGGCGCCAGCTGGGTAACGTCATGGACATCGGAGAGCACCGGTACCTGCAGTTCCTTTTTAATGTCCGCCAGGATTTCCAGTCCCTTTTCAAGGCCCGGTCCCCGGAAGGAATGGTAGGAAGAACGGTTTGCTTTGTCATAGGACGCTTTGAAAATGTACTGAACACCCAGACGGTCGCAGATTTTCTTGATTTCCCGTCCGATCATCAGGGTCCGGTCGTAGCCTTCAATAACGCAGGGGCCGGCGATGAGGAAAAGTTTTTCCCCATCCAGGGTAAGGTTTCCTACATGGATTGTTTTCATAAGTGGTTCCTTTCAAAATACTCATTGGCTTTCTTCAAGTCAGCTTCTGTATCAATGCCTATATCTTCCGTCTTTACCGGAATCACGCCGATTTTATATCCCATTTCCAGGGCCCGGAGCTGTTCCAGGGACTCCGTCTTTTCCAGGGGTGTCTGTTCCATTTTCGCATAGGCCAGAAGGAAATCACGGCGATAGGCGTAAATGCCTACATGCTTCAATGGCGGCTCTTCGAAATCATGACGGGGATAGGGGATAAGGGAACGGGAGAAATAAAGGGCTTCCCCCTTCCTGTTTACCACTACCTTCACCGCCGATGGGTCATCGTATTCTTCTTTCCGAAGAGGGGTAGCCACGGTGGCCATGTCCAGCTCCTCATGGTCCATGAGGTCCCTGGCCAGACCGTCGATGACATCGGGATCAATCAAAGGCTCATCGCCCTGTACATTGACGATAATGTCATACTGGGGAAATTTCTCCGCCACTTCTGCCAGCCGGTCCGTGCCGGTGGGATGATTAACGGAGGTCATAACCACCTTCCCGCCGAAGCTCTTTACTTCTTTTTCAATATCTTCATGGTCCGTAGCCACGATCACCGTATCCGGCACCTTGGCCAGAAGGGCCCTTTCATATACCCGGTGTACCAGCGTTTCCCCTGCAATCATGCGGAGGGGTTTTCCCGGAAGGCGGGTAGAGGCATACCGGGATGGAATAATGCATGCAACTTTCATTTCAAATCCTCCCATTGCTTTTCAATGAGCCTTTGGTCTCCCAGAAAGGCCATTTCTATTTCCAGTACATAAAAAGGAACCACTGCCCTTTCCATTTCCGGAAGGTTCATCATTTTCACAGCGTCCTTTTCCGTGGTCACAATCATATCAGCGCCATACTTCACCGCTTCGGACATAACATTTCGTATGTCCTCTTCTGTATAGCGGTGATGGTCGTCATAGGCCATCTCGCCGGTAAGGAAAAAGCCCGCTTCCTTCGCAGTTCCTGCAAAGGCCTTGGGATTTCCTATGCCTGAAACCAGGTACGCCCGCTTTCCCTGTATGGAAGAAAGGTCTCCTTCATGGACCCTTTCTTTCCAGCGGGCAAAGGGCACCGCCTTTGCGGGACGGTGGCAGGCGGAAATCACAGGGACCGGGCCCGCTTCCCGCGCCAGCTGTCCTTTGATTTCTTCCACCTTTTCCGGCGATACCTGGTCGCTTTTTGTCAGGATGAAAAGGCTGGCCCGCTTTAATGCGTCCGGAGGTTCCCGGAGAAGACCCCGGGGAAGGCCATGGCCATAGCCAAAAGGATTGGTGCAGTCCAGAAGCACTATGTCCCTGTCCCTTTTCAATTTCCAGTACTGGAAGCCGTCATCCATAAGGAGCATATCCGCTCCCAGCTCTCTCGCCCGCCGGGCCGATGTAATGCGGTCTCTCCCCACCAGCACAGGCACCTCTGGCAGCTTCAGGGCCATCATGTAGGGCTCGTCCCCTGCCGCGCTCTGGGATACAAGGATACGCTTCCCGTCGGAAACGACGCCCCCTTCTTTTTCAAGGCCGCTCCGGTAGCCCCGGCTGATAATGGCCGGATGAAATCCGTCTTTCTCCAGCAGCTCCGCCATGGCGATAATGCAGGGCGTCTTCCCGGTGCCGCCGGCGGTGATGTTGCCTACGGAAATAACGGGAATCCCGCAGTCTGCTGCATGGGCCATGTCCTTTTCCCTCTTCTTCACCACCTGGGAAAGATATACCTTTTCCAGCTTTTCCAGAAGATGGAGCACCAGACGGTCCCGAAAAGAGGGAGCCCGATTTTTCATTAGACCGGTTACATAATTTTCAAGACTCATGCTTTTTCCCTCAGCTTGATACCGTATTCTTTCACCAGATCTTCAAAGGCTTCAATATTTCTCTTCGTAGCCCCCTGGTTTTCATGAACCACTTCCAGAGCAGCTTCTCCCATTTTTTTCATTTTTTCCGGATTTCCCAGAAGTTCCAGCAGTGTCTTCTCAAAGGACTTTTCATCCGGCGTCATGATGCATACGCCTCTTTCGGAAAGAAGCTCGAAGATTTCCTGGAAATTGAACATATAGGGTCCTACAAGCACCGGCTTCCCGTGGGCTGCCGGTTCCAGGATGTTATGGCCCCCTACTTTTACAAAGCTGCCGCCTACGAAAACCACATCCGCCAGGCTGTAGAGACGTCCCAGTTCTCCGATGGTGTCCAGAATGACGATCTGGGCGCCTTTTCCGTCATCTTCCTCCGTTCCCATTTTGGAGCGGCGGAGCACGGTGTAGCCCTGGTGCTTGATCATAAACCGCACGGAAGCGGCTCTGGTAATTTCGCGGACTGCCAGAAGGAGCCGGGCATGGGGGTACTTTTCCAGAATCTTGCCAAAGGTGCGCACCACGATTTCCTCTTCGCCCCCATGGGTAGAGCCGGCTACAATGATGGGACCTTCGCCGTCAAAACGAAATTCCTTCCGGAGCTTCTGTCTTTCTTCCTCCGATACTTCCGCATAGGTCTGGTCATACTTCGTATTTCCTGTAATAGCCACCCTCTCGGGCAGGGCGCCCATGGAAATAATCCGTTCCCTGTCGATTTTCGACTGCATGCAGAACTTTCGGATTTGAAGAAGCATTTTCGTGGTGAACCGCTTGATGAGGGAATAGCGGCGCATGGAACGTCCGCTGATTCTCCCGTTCATCATCATCACCGGAATATCTTTCTTCCATGCCAGACGCAGGAAATTGGGCCACAGCTCCGTCTCGATAAGAATGATAGCCTTGGGATTGACAATATTTACAATCCGTTCCGTAATCACCGGCAGATCGAAGGGGAAGAAAATGTGACCGTCCGCTTCGGGAATGATGCGCTGGGCCATGCGGTGGCCTGTGGCGGTAACCACGGACACCACTACCATTTCGTCAGGATACTTTTTCTTAAGTTCCCGCACGATAGGGCTGGCTGCCACCACTTCCCCTACGGAAGCAGCATGCACCCAGATGGCATTATGGTCTGCAATCTGCAGCAGCGTAGGGGTGGGCATAATGCCGGCACTCTGCTTCAGCCTGTCATAAAAGCCTTCTTCAAAAACAAGCCGGTAAATCAGAAGGGGTATCTGGAGAATCCAGTAAGCCACCAGGCAGATGTTATAAAACCAGTACAATGGGATATCTCCTTTATCGGAACAATCAGGGGGAGAAGAGATTTGAGATTTGAGATTTGAGATTGGGGATTGGGGATTGGGG
>NZ_CALGPS010000189.1 GCF_937959425.1 uncultured Dialister sp. | reverse complement strand
CGCCACCACAACCCTCGGGCCGAAAGGGCCCGTCAAACTTCCGAACCCTCCGGCCGCAGGCCGGTCAATCCTAAGAACCTTTTCATTCACAACCCTTCTACACAACCTGCGGCGAAGCCGCGCCCCCCCTTTTTATACTGCGGCGCCAGCCGCCACCACAACCCTCGGGCCGAAAGGGCCCGTCAAACTTCCGAACCCTCCGGCCCCAAAGGGCCGGTCAATCTTAAGAACCTTTTCAGCCCACAACCCTTCTACACAACCTGTGGTGAAGCCGCGCCCCCTCATCCCCATTCATGTTATGTGATATAATAAACACAAAGAGTTTTATTACAAATAGGGAAAAACATCTGCTGCGTGGGGCCCACGGATGTTTGAATCCACTCATGGCCCAGCACTGGGCGGTGTATGATGATGGAGCAGGATTTGCAGGACAGACGGGATAAGATGTTTGGCAGACTGCCTTTTGGGGTCTGCCTTGTTTCTATGGATGGAGAGGAGCGCATTCTGTATGGGAACCAGGCTTTTCTGGATATGGCGGGCGCTTCTTCCCTGGAGTCCCTTCTGGAGTTTTGCGGCGGTGTGTTCCGCCGTCTGGTGGGAAATGAGCGGTATATGCCTATCCGGGAGTGGTATGAGGAGAAGGGAAATCGGTCTTTTGTCCTTCGGCTTTTGAATCTTCAGGGGGAGGAAAATCTTCTGGAGGGGTCCCTTGGTGTTTATGAGGACGGGGAGCAGGGAAAGGCATGGTGCCTCTGCTGCACCCGGTCTTTCCGGCAGGAGCAGAATCTTTTCGATGAGGGCCTTCATATCCTTGACCGGACTGCTTTTTATACGGCGGCGGCCCGCATAGCGGAGGATGATCAGCGAAGCGGTTTCTATGGCGGCCGGGTGCCGGTGTACTGCAATCTTACGAATTTCAAGGTTTATAATTCCCGCTATGGCAAGAAGCAGGGGGATGAGCTGCTGCAGATGATGGCGAAAGCGCTTCGTTCCCGTTTCCCCAAAGCCCTGATTGCCCATCTTTCGGGGGATACTTTTGCCCTTCTGGCCCTTCGGAAGGATGTGATTTCCCGGGTGAAGGCTCTGGCGGCGGAGGTGGAGGCTCATATTCCGGATTCTGCGGTGCGGCTGAAGGTGGGGGTGAATCTTTTCAATCCCCAGGAAATCATTATTCATGATAAAAATGTGCGTACCGGCTTTGACCAGGCGAAGATTGCGGCGGACTGGATCAAGGGGGATGCCGGCAAGACTTTTGCGCTGTATGAAAGGTCCATGGGACAGTATCTGGAGGATCGGGCCTATGTGCTGGGCCATTTCGAGGAGGCCCTGGAGAAGGGGTATATTCAGGTCTATTACCAGACCATTGTCCGGACGCTGACGGGAAAGGTGTGCGCCGTGGAGGCCCTGGCCCGGTGGCAGGATCCGGTGAAGGGGCTGATTATGCCTTCCCTTTTTGTGCCGGTGCTGGAGGAGTCGAAGCTCATCCACCGGCTGGACGCCTTTGTGATTGAGGAGGTGGCCCGGAAGTACCTTTACATTAAGGAGATGGGCAGGCCTGTGGCGCCGGTGTCGGTGAATCTGTCGGCTGTGGATTTCGAGGTGATGGAGCCTTTTGATTTTGTGGAAAGCATGGTGCGGAAGTATCACGTACCCCGCAGTCTTTACCATATCGAAGTCACGGAATCCGCTTTGAAGAAGAATGAGGAAAAGCTGAAGAAGGAAATGCGCCGGTTCCGGAAGGCAGGGTACCACTGCTGGCTGGATGATTTCGGCAGCGGCTATTCCACTTTGAATGTGCTGAAGTCCTATCCCTTCGATACGCTGAAGCTGGATATGATGTTCATGAGAAATCTGAATGAACAGGGACTGGAAATTATCCGCTCCATCATCCTCATGGCCAAGCGCCTTTCCCTCCATACCCTGGCGGAGGGGGTGGAGACGGAGGAGCAGGCCCGTTTCCTCAGGAATATAGGCTGTGAAATGATTCAGGGCTGGTACTATGCAAAGCCCCTTCTCTATGAGGAAAGCTATCAGGATATGCTGGCCCGGGGGCTTTCGGTAGAAGAACCCTGGGAGGCAGAGCTTTATGAAAAGGCGGGGCTGGTGAATGTGATTACCGATACGCCATCGGGCATCTTCCTGGCTGACAGGGATAATATTTCCATCATTTTAAGAAATGAGGCCAGCCGGCAGGTATCGAAAAAAATAAATGTGAAATATAAGGAAGGTTCCGCTGCTTTGGATTTGGCGGCTCCGGTGAAGAAGCAGATGCAGGATCTCATCCGTCTGTCCTGGAAGACGCACCGGAAGGAGTCCATGAATTACATTTACCAGGGCAGCCATGCCTACTGCGCCGCCACCACCCTGGCCTTTGAAAACGGCGTGTACGGAGGAAGGTATGAGTACTATGCCATTTCTCCAAAGGGAGAGGACTCCGAGGCTGCCTACATGGATAAGCTGCTGCGCCATCTTTTCATCGTCTATGACGGTCTCTACGTGATCCAGCGGAGGACGGGGCAGGTGCAGGTGATGGAGTCCATGAACCGCCTGGCCAAGACCGGGGATACCATTCCTGTTTCCCGTTTCCTGAAGCTGTCCCGTTTCCTCCATGAAGGAGACAGGGAGAGGTTCTACCTTTTCATGGACATGGCCTATCTGGAAAAGGAAGCCCGGAAATTGGGACGCAGTGCGGTAACCGGCCTTTTCCGCCTGCGCATGGAAAATGGGAGCTACCGGTGGAAGGAGTTTAATTTTGCCCTCATGGAGTCCGATGAGGGGGACGATGTGCTCCTGGGCATTAAAGACACGGCTGCAGGCAGTGCCGCAGAAGGGGAGGACATCCTGCCCCTGTATGCGTCTTCCCTGGGCCTTCTTTCCGGGAAGGGCAGCAGAGAGAATGAGAAGATTCCCGTATTCCAGGCCCTTCTGGATACGTCGGAAGCCTGCTTCTTCTGGAAGGACAGGGATCGCCGTTTCCTGGGGGCCAGTCATGCCTTCCTCAAGACCTACGGCCTTGCTTTGGAGGATATTCTGGGGAAGACCGATGAGGATATGGGATGGCATGTGGACAACAGCCGTTACCGGGATGAGGAGGAAAGGGTGCTCCGCCAAGGCGTGGTTTCCCGAAATGTGCCGGGAGAGTGTATCATCCACGGGCGTATCCACCACATCCGGGCTACCAAGTTCCCGGTGTATGAGGGAAATGAAATCGCAGGCCTGGCAGGCTATTTCATGGATGTGGACAGGGACGGAAAGCTCCTTTTGGAGAACCGGGAATCGGATATGAAGGATCCGGAAACCGGTCTTCTCAATTACCGGGGACTGCTCATGAATGCCCTGGCCTATCAGGCCAATTATGAAGCCCATGGGGAGAATTATGCCCTTCTTGCCATGCACGTACCGGAACTGGTACAGATAGGGAAAATCTATGGCTCCCAGGTGAAGGGAAAGCTCCTTAACCGGGTGACCCGCCTTATTTCCGATTTCTTCTTCCATCGGGAAATCCTGGCCCATCTGGGCGGCGGGCGGTTCTTCCTGATCATGAAGGCGGAGAGTACGTCCGCCATCCGGCACCGCATGATGGAACTTTCCGGCCAGATTCATGAAATCCACGAAGAATCGGGGAAGAGCGTCACCCTCTTCCTGCAGTACTCCCTGGCCATGGCCTCCGAGGCCAAAGGGGTGGACAGCCTCTTCCATCTGGCCCTGGAGCGGCAGAGAGAGGCTGAAAAGAGCCGATACGGCCAGTCCCTGTACAGAAGCGACCGCATCCTGTTTGACCGGGTGGCCTTCGATACCTGCGAATGCCAGGTCATGATTGCAGACCGGGAGAACTATCGCCTTCTCTATGTGAATGAGGCAGGTCTCCGCGACCTGGGCCTTCCGGAAAACTATCCCTACTGGGAGAAAACCTGCTATGAGCTTCTCTGCGCCAGACCGGTGCCCTGTGACATGTGTCCCCAGGGCAGGCTCCGCCATGACCGTTTCTACACCCGCTCCTTCCGCAATACCCATACAGGGAGCGACTACCTCATCAACCACACCCTGGTCAACTGGAACGGGAAGGAATGCCATTTCGAAATGGCAGTGAACCTGGGCCTCTACGCGGAAAAGGACATGAAGGACAAGCACCTCCTCTTCCAGGAAGTGGAAGTCAATGACGCCATGGCAGCGGCCCTGGCAGCGCCTACGCCGGACGAAGGCATTATGCAGCTCCTGGCCAAGGCCGGGCAGTTTCTGGAAGCGGAAAAAGTATGCGTCTTTGAAGAACAGCCGGACGGCACGGTGAAAAACACCTACGAATGGTGCGCCCCGGGTGTAAAGCCTACCAAAGATAAATACCAGAAGGTTTCCATGGATATGGCCAAGCCCCTCTATGACCGCTTCGGCCCCGACCAGATAGCCATTATTGATGACGTGGAAAAAGTATCCGAAACCTACGGTTTCTCCGCCGCTGCCTACCGGCCGGGCCTCAAAACCGTCATCTCCGGCCACCTCGTTTCCGGCGGCAAATCCCTGGGCTACACGGAAGTGGTGAACCCCTCGGAAAGGACAAGAAAAGAAGCCAGCCCCCTCCTGGCCACCCTCACCCGCTTCCTTACCTCCCTCCTTAGAAGCAGGGACACCATCTGCCGCCTGGATCATATGAGCCACAGAGACCAGCTCACCGGCCTCATGAACCGCTGGTCCTTCATGGAGTATGTGCACCACCTTAAGCTGGGACAGAAAGCGGCCTTCCTCTTCGGCGACATGAACGGCCTCAAGAAAGTCAATGACAGCCAGGGCCACGAAGCCGGCGACCGCGCCCTCATCGCCCTGGGCAGGGCCATGGAACAGGTCACAGGCCCCGGCCGCGCCTTCCGCATGGGCGGCGATGAATTCATCATGGTGCTGGAAAACGAAAAAGTGGACAGGGCGGAAGAAATCATGAAAGAACTGAAAGAAACCCTCCGCCGCCAGGGCCTTGGCCTCGCCCTGGGCTGCGCCCGCCGCACCGCCCCCGTCATAGACATAGACGGCCTTATCTCTGAAATGGATGAGAAAATGTATGAGGATAAAAAGAATCCAAGGAAGTAGAGGGCTGGTGGGCTGGTGTGCTGGTGAGCTGGTGGACAGGGAGACCGCTGTCGGTTGTCCGCTATCCGCTGTCCGCCCACGTTCCCAGAATACTGAGCCCCCCTCCCCGTCATCCTGAGCGCAGCGAAGGATCCCGGAAAGCCGGAGTGGGAAAAATAGTGAATGGTAAATGAAAAAGGCGCCCTTTCAGAAAGAAGGGCGCCTTTTTGAGTAAGCGGCAGAGCCGACTATACACTAAAACTTGCCACCGGGGCGGAGGGGGACCACCATGCACCTAAAACTTGCCTCCCCCTGCCTGCAGGTGGCAAGCGAACTTGGTTCGTAGGGGAGCGAAGCGACCTGAGAACCAAGTGAGACGCTTCCCACCGGGGCGGAGGGGGACCACGA
>NZ_CALGPS010000188.1 GCF_937959425.1 uncultured Dialister sp. | reverse complement strand
TCCCTTGCCCACCCCTGTTTCAGGGGTGGGTGGCGAGCGCAGCGAGCCGGAAGGGTTTCTTATGAAATGAAAGTGCGCTGGCCGCCTCTTCGTCATTTCGAGCGGGGCGGCGTGGCGTTATGGGGGATAACTGTGACCGCCGATAATGAAACGCTGAGTCGAGAAATCTCTGGCCTCAATGCGGTATGTATCATTAGGGAGTGAGATTTCTCCGCTCCCCTTTGCTGCGGTGGACATGACGGCAGGCAGCACCTGTGTCATTCGATTTCCTTTCAAATGCTGATTTTATGGCCTTGAAAAATATATTGTAAACGTTGAAATAAATTTAAGGTTGTTATATGATATACGTATGTAAACCGTGTATACGGTAGAACAGTAACAAATAGTTTACAAACGAGGCGAGAACATGGTCAGGGAGAATGCATTGGAAGCGGGACAGGGAAAGTCCAGGGAAATTGTTCTTTTCGGGTTGTTTACGGCGCTTATAGCCATAGGGGCGTTTATCCGCATTCCGGTGCCGGTGTGTCCCTTTACTTTGCAGCTCCTTTTCACCACCCTGGCAGGGCTCATTCTGGGCAGCCGTAAAGGGGCCCTTTCCGTGGCCCTCTATGTACTGCTGGGACTGGTGGGGGTTCCTGTGTTTACGGAAGGCGGCGGCCCTTCCTACATTTTCCAGCCTACCTTCGGCTACCTGGTGGGGTTCATTGCAGGCGCCTGGCTCACTGGAAAGCTTCGTGAAATGTCGGGCTCCTGGTCCTTCGGCAAGGTGCTCTTTGCCAATCTCTGCGGCCTGGCGGTGGTGTACCTTTTTGGTATGATTTACGTCTATTTCATCAACAATTTCTATATCGGAAAAACCATCGGCGTATGGGCAGTGATTCTTTACTGCTTCCTTCTGGCCGTACCGGGAGACATCTGCCTCTGTATTCTGGCAGCTTTCCTTTCCAAACGGCTGGTGAAGGCGCTGGGGATACATGAATAAAGATTACAAGGAAGAAATATTTCTTCCTTATTTTATTGCAAGGGGGAGTTTGAAATGAGTAAAGGATTGTTTATTACAGGCACGGACACGGACATCGGAAAAACCTATGTCACTGCCCTTATCGTGAAAACCATGAGGCAGGCCGGCTATGATGCAGGCTACTACAAAGCCGCCATCAGCGGGGCGCCCACCGTGGCTGCTTCCGACGCAGGCTTTGTGAACAAATTCGCCCACATCGACGAGCCGGAGGACATGATTCTTTCCTACCTCTACCAGCACGCCGTGTCTCCCCATCTGGCCGCTCAGATGGAAGGGCACCCGCTGGAAAAGGAAGTCATCCTGAAGGCCTGGAAACGGGTGACTGAGAAATATCCCTACGTCACCATGGAAGGCAGCGGCGGCATCGTATGCCCCATCCGCCACGATGAAAAAGCCCATTACTACCTGACCGACATCATCGGCTGGCTCCACCTGCCGGTGCTGGTGGTGGCAGACGCAGGCCTTGGCACCATCAACCACGTGGTCACCACCTGCGAATACATCAGGAACCGCCACATCCCCATCAAGGGCATCATCCTCAACAACTGGCAGGGCGGTGTCATGGAAGAGGATAATGTGAAAATGATTGAAGAAATCACCGGCGTCAAGGTCATCGACCGGGTAAGAAAGGGAGACACCATTCTACACTGTGATCCTAAAGTGCTGGAAGGATGCTACGCGGAAGTGTGAATGATTGAGACATTGGCGGTGCCAGGCCGTATCCCTATATATGAAAAAGGGGCACGGCTGACGCCGTGGGTTGTATAACAAGGTTGTGTTCGCTTTGCTCAAGGGGCGGGAATAGAGAGGGATGACTGGATTCCCGAAAGTGCCGTTAGGGCTGACGGAGCCGTTGGCTCCGAAGGTTGACTGCCCTGCGGGCTGAAGGGGCTCAGGTTTGACAGGCCTAACGGTCAGTCGATTAAAAGGAAGGCCCTTTTATGGGCAGGCTATGGGCTAACTTCGACTGACTTGCACATTCTCTGCAGAATGTGCACAGCCTGAGGGTTGTGCTATCGCCGCCTTTGGCGGCGATGAGTATAAATGTCGCCTGTGGTGCGGTTGTACGGTTTTGCGAGCGCCGCGAGCCAGCCGCCGCAAGGAGGCTATAAACTGCGGCGAAGCCGCCACCACAACCCTCGCAACCGCAGACGCGTTAAACTTAAGAACCCTCAGTGGCGAAGCCGCTGTCAAACCTAAGAACCTTTCGCACCCGAAGGGCGCCCCTCTGAACCCGGGCCACCCCATGGCCCTTCAGGCCCATCCCCCTTTGGTACTCCGTACCACCTTCCCCCCGCAGGCGGGGAGACTATATGTTGGGGGAGAACCCTCTGAACCTTTTCACTGAAATTGAAGAAGCAGCAAATCCTGACGTATGAAAATAATAGAATCAAAGGAGTATACAAAATGGCAGATATTAACTGGGAAGCGGAAGATAAAAAATACATCTGGCATCCGGCCATGCAGATGAAGGACAATGAAGTATTTCCACCGGTGGTGGTAGACCACGGCAAGGGGGTATACCTGTACGACACCCATGGCAAGGAATATCTGGATATTATTTCTTCCTGGTGGTGCAACCTTCTGGGCCACTGCAATCCGGAAATCAATGAAGCCCTGAAGAAACAGGTGGACCAGCTGGAGCACGTGATTTTCACCAATTTCACCCATAAACCGGCCATCGAACTCTGCCGGGAGCTGGAACCGCTCCTGCCGAAGGGCCTTACCAAGTTCACCTTCCACGACAACGGATCCTCCTCCGTGGAAGCAGCCCTGAAAATGGCTTTCCAGTACCAGTACCAGACCGGCCATCCTGAAAGAACCCGCTTCATGTGCCTCCCCGAATCCTACCACGGCGAAACCATCGGCGCCCTGTCCGTGGGTTCCATGGATCTTTACGCCAAAATATTCCATCCCATGCTCATGAACAATATCCATTTCAAAGGCCTGGACTGCTACCGCTGTCCTTACGGCAAGACAAGGGAAACCTGCCATGTGGAATGCTTTGAAAGCGCCGAAGAAGCCTTTAAGAAATACGGCAAAGAAACGGTGGCCTGCATTGTGGAGCCGATCCTCCAGGGCGCAGCCGGCATGCGCATCTATCCGGCTGAATACCTCCGGAAACTCCGGAAACTCTGCGACGAATACGGCGTCCTCCTCATCGACGATGAAATCGCCGCAGGCTTCGGCCGCACAGGCACCCTCTTTGCCATCGAACACGCCGGCGTTTCCCCGGATATCCTCTGCACCTCCAAAGGCCTCACCGCCGGCTACATGCCCATGTCCATCACCATTACCACCGACAAGGTATACGACGCCTTCTACGACGACTACGGCACCCACAAAGCCTTCGTCCACAGCCATACCTATGCAGGAAATCCCATGGGCTGCGCCATCGCCTTGACCGTGCTGAAAATCATGAAACGGGACCACATCCTGGAAAAGGTGAATGAAGACGGGAAATATCTCCACGAAGAACTTATGAAAGCCCTGGGCCATCACAAAAACGTAGGTGAAATCCGCCATATCGGCCTCATCAATGCCATCGAACTGGTGGAAGACCGGTCGACAAAGAAAGCCTTCGACCCGGCCAAACGTATCGGCTGGCATATCTTCAGAAAGGCCATGGACCTGGGACTGGTTCTCCGCCCCATGGGAGACATCATCTACTTCAACCCGCCGCTTACTATCGAAAGAAAAGATATGGATAAGGCCGTGAAACTCTGCACCGAAGCAGTACATGCGGTACTGGGGAAATAGAGACATTAGCGGCGCTTACCGGTATTCCCGAAAGAGGGGAAAGGTTGACGGGGCCTGCGGCCCCGAGGTTTGACGGCCCTGCGGGCCGAAGGGGCTTAAGGTTGACGGCCTTTCAGGCCGAGGGTTGTGGATTGCCCTGCGGGCAATACTTATAAATACCGCCGCAGGCGGGGGTTGTACGGTTTTGCGAGCGAAGCGGGCCAGCTGCCGCAAGGCAGCTAAAAACTGCGGCGCTGGCCGCCACCAAAACCCTCGCAACCGCAGGCGCGTCAAACCTGAGAACCCTCCGGCCAGAGGCCGGTCAAGCTTAAGAACCCTTCTACACAACCCTTCTACACAGCCCGCCGCCGAAGGCGGCCACAACCTTCGGGGTGAAGCTCCGTCAACCCCTATAATAAAAAAGCCCTCCGGCTCAAATGCCGGAAGGCTTTTTGCTTATTCCTTAGGCCCATATACATTGATCATTTCTTTGACAGTAAGAGGCTTTTTCCTCTTATTATCTTCCCTTGCCTGTAGGAAAGCGGGCTTTTTGTCAATGGCGGTATCCAGGGAGTCCATGGCGTGGTCCACGGTTTCTGCGGAAATACCCTCTGCCGGTGCGGCGTCGGCCGGTGCGTCCATGGAACCTTCGTGGACGGTGCCTCCGTGGTAGGAGAAGTTGTTTTCCACGATGCCGTCGGGATTGGTGGCTTCGTAGCCGCTTACGTGCTGCAGGCTTCCATCGGGGCCGCTGCGGAAGTAGTCGTGGGTGTGGTGAACGCCGGGGGCATCCACTACATCGTGGCCCGGCGTATCCGGCGCGCCGTGGTGGGCAAAATCGTAGGCGTTGGAAGGGCTGTCCACCGTATCAAAGGTATCTGCCGAATCCATGGGAGCATTGGTGGTGTCCACGGTGTCTGCGCTGTCGAATCCGTCCAGCGCCTTCACGAAGGGCATGAGGAGCAGGATGATGAGGAGCGGCGCCACGCCCATAATGGGCATGGCCCGTTTTAAAGTGTAATGGTTATGGTACAGCCACAGCATGATGAGGTGGAAACCCAGGGTGACCATGAAGGCAATGGCTGCGGCGTACACAGGGTTAATGGAAAAGAAATAGCGGTGGAAATAGTGATAGGGAATATCCACATACCAATGCAGCCCGAATAGGGCGGCCATGCCGTACATATAGAAACCGGCCAGCACCGCCCGCCAGTTTTCAATAATGTAGCCCAGGCGTGCAAAGAAAATCAGCAGCATGATGACAAAAGCCACCGGCGCCAGAAAGGGAAAGAAGGAAATCAGCGCAAAGGCAATCACCGCTGTGATCAGGATGGTGAGGATCCGCTTCCAGGTATAAAAAATAAAGAGGCCGATAATAAAGGCGATGGAAAAAGCCTTGTACTCCGGCCGCATAATGTTGATAAATACGTAGAAAAAAGTGACCATCATGAGAACCAGATGGGCTGGAGTAAAGCAGGTATAGGGATTTCGGGCTGTTGAAACTGACAAATCATCACATCCTTGAGTTAGTGGGGGAGTAGGCAGTACGGCACCGGGCTGTATTCCCGAAACTGCCGTTAGGGTTGACGGAGACTTTGGCTCCGAAGTTTGACGGCCCTTGTGGGCCGAAGGGACTCAGGTTTGACAGGCCTAACGGTCAGTCGATTAAAAGGAAGGCCCTTTTATGGGCAGGCTATGGGCCAACTTCGACTGACTTGCACATTCTCTGCAGAATGTGCACAGCCTGAGGGTTGTGGTATCGCCGCCTTTGGCGGCAATGAGTATATATGCCGCCAAAGGCGGCAGAGAAAACCATACAACTGGGCTTCGCCCGTGGAAATGCACCCCTATTCCCGCTTCGCGGGGCTTCCCCCAAAGGGGGAAGTTTGCTCTACGCTTGCCTATAGTGTCATGTGGCACATTGCTTAGTACCCTTAGTCCCACCGCTCAGCGGGTGGGAAGGTGGTGCCGTAAGGCACCAAAGGGGGAAAGCCACCGGAGGTGGCTAATCTCCGTAATGCTGCTTATAACGAATGAAGTTAAAAGCTGAGCATAGAGTAAAGTTTCTTCTCCGGGGGAGGCGAGCGAAGCGAGCCAGCCTCCGCAAGGAGGGTATAAACTGCGGCGATGCCGCCACCACAACCCTCGGGCCCGTAGGGCCCGTCAAACCTAAGAACCCTCCGGTCTTTAGACCGGTTAATCTTAAGAACCTTTCGCGCCCAAAGGACGCCTAAATATGCAGCACGTCCTTAAATGCCTTGATATAATGTCTCGACACCGGCACTTTCTGCTTTTCGTAGCTGGTCATGGTGAGGAGGAGGGTGCCGTTGTCCTGGGGCTGGATTTCATGAATCATGGATAGGTTCACGATGTAGCCCTTATGGGTACGGAAGAAGCCCAGGGGGGTGAGGAGGTTTTCTATGTCCCGGAGGGTCATCTTAGATTCTACTATACCATTGGTGGTGTAGAAAAGGGAGCGGTCCGATTTTTCCGTACACACCAGCACGATTTCCTCGGAAGGGGAAATCATGAGGGTTTTATTTCTTGTCTGGATGGATACCTTCTGGGAGGAGACCTTCACTTCCCCCGGCACCGTTTTTTTCCGGAGGAGGGAAAGGCTGTCGGAGAGCCTTTCGATGGTGCGGCGGATGCGGGCATCGGAGTAGGGCTTCAGGATGTAGTCGAAGGCTTCCAGGTCGAAGGCCTGCAGGGCAAACTGGCTGTATCCTGTGGCGAAGACGATTTTCAGAGGCAGATCCATTTTAAGGATTTCCTTGGCGCACTCCAGCCCGTTCATCATGGGCATTTCGATGTCCAGAAAAAGGATGTCCACATTGGGGTGGGTCTTTAGAAACTGCAGCACTTCCCGTCCGTTGGTGCATTCGCCCACCACTTTAATGCCGGGAATGGCGGACAGTTCATACTTCAGCTCTCCCCGGGCAGGGAGCTCGTCATCTGCAATCAGCGCTTTGATTTCTTCCATGATGTTCCTTTCTCAGACCTTCTGCGGTGCCTTGCGGGGCAGCACGATGGTTTGTGTAATCGTATCCTCTTCCGCTTTCGGAGATTCGACCTTCTTTTCAATCTTCGGGATATTGGCAAACACCAGGGTGCCCTTGTTTTCCTTACTTACGATATGGAGGCCGCAGGCGCTGCCGAAGAGGGAGATGAGCCTCTGGTGCACATTGATGAGCCCGATCTGGTCACGGCGCTTGTGGTCGATGAGGAGCTTCTTTCTCTTCTTCGCCGATATGCCGATGCCCGTATCCAGCACATAAATCTTGAAATACTTCGGGTGCTCGATGAGCCCCACCTTGATTTTCCCGCCCTCCGGCCGTTTGAAAATGCCGTGAATCACCGCATTTTCCACAAGGGGCTGCAGGAGCAGCGGCGGCACCTGGATAGAGTCCAGCTTATCCTTCGGGAAATCGTAGGTAATCTTCAGCCTGTCGCCGAACCGCGCCCGCTCCAGTTCCGTGTAGCATTCGATCACATGAAGCTCCTCGGACAGTGGAATGAGCCGGGAAGGGTTGTTCAGACTGTGGCGGAAATAGTCCGACAGATACTGGATAAGCTTCCTCGCCGTATCCGGGCTGCTCCGCACATAGTAGCTGATGGTATTTAATGTATTATATAAGAAATGGGGATTAATCTGTGCCTGCAGCGCACGGATTTCCGCCTCTGCCAGGAGATTTTCCTCCTCCTTCATCTTATCGTACTCGTAGATGGCCTCCATGACGTGGCAGATACCGTGGAGGAACTCGATGCCCATCTTCGTAAACGTATCCCCCTTGCTCTTGGCGGCGATAATCCAGCCCACCGTCTCATCCTTGTAGGTGACAGGCAGAGTCATCAGATGGGGCATGTCCGGCAGCGTCTTCTGCAACTTCAGGATGGCGATTTCCGCATCCCCCTGGGTCACATCCGCTTCCGTCTTGTAATTGGTGCGGGTGTAGAACTCCTCATTATAACAAACGGCAGTCCAGATGAGACTGGGCAGGGAAGAAATCATGAGCTCCGTGATTTTGGAAATATTGGCATCATTGAACCCGTCATGAAGCGTGGCAAAGAGAGCCGCCACGGCGTCGAAGGTATTCTTCGTGGTCTGGGTCTTCTCCGAATCCCTCTGGTGTATAAAGAACTCAATCACCATGTAGAAAAGAGACACAGCGATGGTATTCGTCACGATGATAGGCAGGGACAGGGCAAAGAAATCCTCCGGATGACTGATGGTAGCAGGGAAAGTAAGGAACGCATAGAACAGCCAGAAAAGAAGCTCCAGCACAAAGGCATCCAGAAAAGCCCACATCCACAGCTGATGATGATGCTTCTTCAGCCGGCGGGACATAAACCCCGCCGCAATCCCCTGGATAATGGTGAGCCCTCCGTGGATAAAAGCGGCGTCCGTATGGATGAAGAACGCCCGATGGAACCCGGTAATCACACCGGTCACCGACCCCACCACCGGCCCGCCGATAAAGCCCGCCAGAATAATGCCCACCGCCCGGAAATTGATAATCCCCCCGCCGGCCCGCACATTCCAGTACGTGCCGCAGATAGAAAGGATGGAGAAAAGGATGATGAAAAGAACCATGTGCCGCCGGCTGAAATGCTTGGCGGAAATGGCTTCACGGAAAAAAGTGGTGCGGCATATGAGGAGCAGAAGAAGAAGGAAAATGGAAATGCCGAACCATACATGCTGTACGCCGATAATCCATGAGGAATTCATACTATCATCCTTTCGCTAGGGAAAAGTGGGGGAGGGGCACTAGGGTTAGTGCTGAAAAACTCGTTTCCCCTTGAGGGGAAGTGCCGCGAAGCGGCAAAAGGGTGTAGGAGGTGGAGCAAAGAGATGAGAGGCTAATGATGGCCTGACCGCCGAAAGGCGGCCTGCTTTGACATGGAATGTCATTTGAGGCTCTTACCGTAGAACACCCCCGCGCCACTGCGTGGCCCTCTCCGCCCCGGTGGGAAGCGTGTCACTTGATTCTCAGTCGTCTTCGACTCCCTGCGAATCAAGTTCCCTTGCCACCTCAAGGGGGCGCAAGGGGCGATGGTGCTACTTACTCTTGCCACCTCTAAAGGACGCAATGTTTAGAGCCGGAATTTCTTGTTTCCCCTTGAGGGTAATGCCATTAAGCTAAGAATTTCATAGATTTTTTCAAAC
>NZ_CALGPS010000187.1 GCF_937959425.1 uncultured Dialister sp. | reverse complement strand
CTATATGCAAACAGTTTCCTGTCGGTGTGAACCGTCATGGCGTCAAGTCGGGGAGGAAACTATACGCGAACAGTTTCCTGTTGGTGTGAACCGCCATGGTGTCATGTGGGATAGGAAACTATACGCGAACAGTTTCCTATCGGTATGAACTGCCATGGTGTCATGTCGAATGGGAAACTATATGCAAACAGTTTCCTGTCGGTGTGAACCGTCATGGCGTCAAGTCGGGGAGAAAACTATACGCGAACAGTTTCCTGTCGGTGTGAACCGCCATTGTGTCAAGCCGAATGGGAAACTATACGCAAGTAGTTTCCTGTCGCGATGAAAAGCAGATGTGTCAAGCCGGGCAGGAAACTATACGCAAAAAGTTTCCTGCCGCAGTGAATGGCAGACGTGTCATGCCGAGTAGGAAACTTTTAGCAAACTGCGGTGAACTATAGAGCTGCCATGCCGGCCAGGAACCCATTTTCCTTGACATAAACTCCTATCCGTCATACAATTTCAATACAGTATGAATAAAAATGGAGAAGTGTTGCTCCAAGGTAGTTATGACAAGATATTTGATTTCAGATATAGAAAGGATGGGGACTTATGAGTAAACCTCTCGTTGCCATTGTAGGCAGGCCCAATGTGGGAAAATCGACCCTGATTAACGGACTGGCCCAGCGGCGCGTATCTATTGTGGAGGACATCCCCGGTGTAACTCGAGACAGGATTTACTGCGATGTGAAATGGCTGGACAAGGAATTCACCCTGATTGATACCGGCGGCATCGAATTCAGGAATGAAAAGGACCGGATTTCCAGCGGCATCCGGCAGCAGGCGGAGCTGGCCATGGAAGAGGCCGATGTCATTCTCTTTGTGGTGGATGCAAGGACGGGCATGACCAGTGATGATGAAACCATTGCGGGGCTCCTCCGGAAAACCGGCAAGCCGGTGGTGCTGGCGGTGAATAAGGTGGACAGCGATAACCAGGAAATGGATGTGTATGAATTCTATTCCCTGGGACTGGGAGACCCCATCGGCATTTCCGCCGTGAACCGCCTGAACTTTGGCGACCTTCTGGACCGCATTACGGAAGGTTTCCCTGATCTTCATGAAGAGGAGTCGGAAGATATTATCCGCACTGCCATCGTAGGCAGGCCGAATGTGGGAAAATCCACTCTCATCAATTCTCTCCTGGGCTATGAACGGTCGCTGGTGGCTGATGAAATGGGAACCACCAGGGATGCGGTGGATTCCCTTTGGACCTATAAGGGAAAGACCTTTATCCTGGTAGATACGGCGGGCATGCGGAAGAAGAGCAAAATCGACGAACCGCTGGAAAAATACAGCGTTATCCGTTCCATCCGGGCCATTGACAACTGCGACGTGGCTATTTTCGTCATTGATGCGGAAGACAAGCTCACGGAGCAGGATAAGAAAATCATCGGCTACATTCATGAAGCAGGCAAGGGGCTCATCCTCTTTGTCAATAAATGGGATTCCATTACCAAAGATGAACATACTATCAACGAATTTGAAAAGGAAATCAAGAACGGTCTTCCTTTTGCTTCCTATGCGCCCATGCTTTTCGGCTCGGCTCTGACAAAGCAGAGAATCCACCGTCTGGGGGATATGATTTACAATGTGGCAGAGCAGCAGAGCCTCCGCGTTCCCACCTCTGTCCTCAATGACCTTCTGGAAGATGCGAAAATGATTAATCCGCCGCCTGCCCATTCCGGCAGGGTGGCCAAGATTTACTACATGACGGAAGTAGGCGTACGTCCGCCAACCTTTGTCATGTTCGTCAATGACGCCAACCTGATTCATTTTTCCTATGTCCGTTTCATTGAAAATAAGCTGCGGGAAGCCTTCAGTTTTGAAGGCACGCCTATCCGTATCGTAGTACGGAGCAAAAAGGATGGTGGCGACGAGTGATGGAGTCCATCCTGTGGATTGTGCTGGCCTATTTTATAGGGGCCATTCCCAGCGGTTATCTGATCGGCCGTATTTTCTACGGCGTCAATCTGAAAAAAGTGGGAAGCGGTAATATCGGCGCCACCAACGCCTATCGGGAGCTGGGGGCCAAAGCGGGACTGGCTGTATTTCTCTGCGATTTCATGAAGGGATTTATCGCCGTCCATCTGGGGATGCCGGATCCTTTGATTGTACTTCTATGCGCTGTATCTGCCATCATCGGCAACGACTGGTCCGTTTTCCTTCATTTCAAAAGCGGCAAAGGCGTGGCCTGCGGCGTAGGGGCCTTTACCTATATCTGTGCTCCTGCCGTGCTGGCTGCTTTTCTTGTATGGCTTGCCATTTTCAAATGGAAGCACATCGTTTCACTGGGCTCCATCCTGGCAGCGCCGGTGGTGCCCATTGTCATGCTGATTGTGGGAGAACCGCTGGAGTACGTGGCTTTTGGTGCACTGGCGGCGGTGATAGTTATCGGAAAACACAAAGATAATATTGGAAGGCTTCTTAGAGGTGAAGAGAAGCCTATTACCAGGGAAAAGAGGTAATACCTTTGAAAATTGCAATGATTGGAGCCGGCGGATGGGGTACTGCCATGATGATCGAACTGGCCGGACGGAATAATGATCTGATTATGTACTGCAGGAACCCGGATAGAGCAGAGGAAATGAGGAAGACCCGGGAAAATGGAGAATACCTGCCGGGCGCTCACATTCCTGAAAAGATCCGCATTACCAGCGATCTGGAGGAAGCGGTGGAAGGAGCAGGCTGTGTGATTATCTGCACTCCTTCTCATGTGGTAGAGGACATGGCGGCCCGTCTGAAGCCCTGGCTCATGAAAGATGCGGTGGTGGTATGCGCGTCCAAGGGATTGGCAGACAATGAAGGCCACCGCCTTTCAGAAGGAATTACGAAGGAAGTGGCTGGTATTACCGATAAGATTGTGGCCCTTTCCGGTCCTAATCATGCGGAAGAAGTGGGCATAGGGCTCCCCTGCGCCACTGTGGCTGCCTCGGCTGTACCGGAAGCGGTGCAGATTGTGCAGGACCTGTATATGAGCCCTGTTTTCCGGGTATATCGCAGCGATGACATACGGGGCGTGGAATATGGCGGCGCATTGAAGAATATTATGGCGCTGGCCTGCGGCGTTCTTGACGGCATCGGTCTTGGTGATAACTGCCGGGCTGCCCTGATGACCAGAGGACTGGTGGAAATGACCAGGTTCGGCGTTCATTTCGGCGCCCAGATGACCACTTTCTACGGCCTCTCCGGCATGGGGGATCTGGTATGCACCTGCACCAGCATCCACAGCCGCAATCACCGGGCCGGCATGATGATGGCCAAGGGAATGACTGCTGATGAAATCAGCAAAAGCACCAACATGGTGGTAGAAGGAATTCGTACGGCCCGTCTGGTTCATGAAATCGCCCTGCGGGAACATATCGATATGCCTATTACGGAAGAAGTGTGCCATCTGATTAAAGGCGATCATAACGTCAGGGAAGCTCTGGAAATTCTTATGACCCGGGCCAAAAAGGCGGAGTCCGAAACCTATCCTATGTGAGGGTCGCCGGGCAGACATCGCCATAGGAAACTATGGGTGAATAGTTTCCTATGGCGATGAGCAACAGTGGCGTCATGTGGGGTAGGGAACTGTAGCCGAATAGGAAACTATTAGCGAAAAGTTTTCTGTCGGTGCGAACCGCCATGGCAGCAAGTCGAATAGGAAACTATATGCCAAAAGTTTCCCAATGAGTTGAAACACAGCGCTTCCATGCCGAACAGGAAACCATTTCCGCCATAAAAAATTTTACGCTTATCAGCGATTTACATGGTCTTTTATGCTATAATGAACATAAGTGTGAGAAGCAGTATTTGCTTTTTGCATGGTGCAATATGAGGTAGAACATATGAAAATTATTGGAGGAAGCGCCAGGGGCACTCTGCTGTCGGCTCCGTCCGGCAGAAATACCCGGCCTACGCTGGGACGGGTGAGGGAAAGCGTTTTCAATGTGCTGGCCAATGTGGGTCTTCTGGAGACCAGGGTGCTTGATATTTTTGCAGGCACCGGCGCCATGGGACTGGAAGCATTGAGCCGGGGCGCGTCGGAGGCTGTTTTTATAGATAAAGCTACCGGTGCAGTTATCAAAGAAAACGGGCGCCGCTGTCATGTGGATGACCGATGCCGCATTCTGAAAGGGGACGTTTCGTCCTCCCTTCGCGCACTCCAGGGGCAGACTTTCGACTACATTTTCATGGATCCGCCCTACAGGAAGGGATATATCAATGAAATCCTGGCACAGGTCTTTGCCTGCGGCCTTCCGGCGGAAGAAGCCATCATTATTGCAGAACATTCAGTATCCGAACCACCGGATTTGTCTCTTTTCGAAGGGAAATGCGAGTTATGGAAAGAGAAAAAGGTGGGAGCGATTGTTGTAAGTTATCTGCAGTGCAGATAATGAGGAGAAGGTTTGAATGAAATTAGCTATATGCCCCGGAAGCTTTGATCCGGTCACCTATGGTCATCTCGATATTATCAGAAGAAGTGCCGGTCTTGTAGACAAACTGATTGTGGCGGCTTTTTTGAATCCCACAAAGCACTACATGTTCACTACGGAAGAACGCATCACCATGCTGAAGGAAACTACGAAGGATATTCCTAATGTGGAAGTGGATGCATTCGACGGACTTCTGAATGAATATGCAGCCAGAAAGAACTGTCATCTCCTGATTCGAGGACTTCGGGCATTCAGCGATTTCGAATATGAATTCCAGAGAGCCCTGATGATAAAAAAGATTGATCCCACCCTGGAAACAGCATTTTTTATGACGGATGGCCGCTATTCCTATCTTTCTTCTACCGGCGTCCGGGAGCTGGCCCATTTTAATGGAGATGTAACCTCCATGGTGCCGCCCTTTGTCCAGGAAATGATAAAAAGGAAAGTAAATTCTATTAAGAAATGAGGCTGCCGATTATGGATACAAGAAAACTTCTCGAAGAACTTGAAAATGTAATTAACAATGCCAGCGAAGTCCCCTTCACCAATAAGAAAATGGTGGACAAGGACGAGGTGGAAAGGCTGATTGACGCCATTAACCAGTCCCTGCCCAACGAACTGGAAAGTGCAAGACGGATTGTGGCCGATAAGGAACGAATCATGCTGGATGCCGAAAAGAAGGCGGAAGATACGGTAGCCCAGGCCAAGGACTACATTGCCCGCATTACGGAGGAAAGCGAACTGGTGAAGCAGGCCCAGGAAAGAGCGAATGAAGTCATTTCCGCTGCCAACAAATCGGCCGATGAGCTGCGTACCAGCTCCGTTACCTATGCCACCGATGTGCTGAAGTATGTGGAAACGAATATGGAAAACGTGCTGGACAGCCTGAAAAAGAACCGCCAGAGCCTGATTGATTCCAATTCCGCCGCTGCCCGCCAGCAGGAACAGCAGCCCCAGGATACACAGAAGAAATAAAGATACTGCATGCCGGGGCATGCAGAGAGGGAAGACCGGATTCGGTATTTCCTGAAGCCAAATGATTCTTAACCTTACTTTCTGGGTCTTTTGAAACAGGGGGACAGGCCTATGGGAACCGATGGAGACAAAAGGAGAGCTATACTTCTTTGTTTATGTATTGCATGTGTTCTCATGGGGCTGTCCTTTTTTGTGCTGGATCCCCTGTCCCTGCGGGAAGAAAAGGCACCGCCGCCGGTGGAGGTAACCAGGCCTTCGGACAAAGGGGGAACCATTCTGGTGTATGTGGTAGGTGCCGTAAAGAACCCCGGCGTGTACGAAATACCGGAAGGCAGCCACTATTATGATGCGGTGAAGGCAGCGGGAGATGTACTTCCCTATGCCGATGTGAACAGGGTGAATATGGCAGAGCCGGTGACGGAAAGTATGAAAATATACATTCCCCTGGACCCCTACATGAAGGATCCCGGCGCCCTGGGCCTGGTGAATATCAATACAGCCGGTGCCAAAGAGCTGGAGACCCTGCCCGGGGTAGGCAAGGTGACTGCGGAAAAAATCATAGCCTACAGGGAGGAGCATGGCTGGTTTAACAGCAAGGAAGACCTGAAACATGTACCGTCCATCAGCGATGGGAAATTCAAGAAACTGGCGGATAAGATTACACTATGAATACCAAGTATCCCCTGCTTTGGAGTGCCCTTTGCCTGGCGCTGGGAATCATGCTTTATGATGCATTTCCCTCTTTTATCATGGGCTTTCTCCCGGCGCTTCCCCTGGCAGGCGGATGCTTTCTTCTTTTGGCCCTGCTGTGGAAAGGAAAACGGGGGATGGCAGTCCTCCTTCCGATCCTGTTCATTCTTTTCTGCGGCATGGGGCGCATGTTTCTGGCAGACCTGTACTGGCAGCAGCAGTCCTCCTGGGCGGCAGGGAGCGAAGGCCGATGGCAGGGGATTGTGAAAGAAGCGCCGGCGGTGAATGAGAAGGGCGAAGTATATGCCCGCTATTACACGGAGCTGGAGACTGTAACCTATGGAGACGGGGAGACGAAATCCCTGTCCGGCACCGCTTTCCTCTATGATACGGAGCCAAAGACTTTTTACCGCACCGGAGACCGGATTTCCGTCACAGGAAAAATGACGGCGGTGAGGATTTACAAAAATCCCGGCAAAATTGATCTGGAAGGAAGGTACCGGAGCCGCCGGCTTATCGGACGGATTTATCCAAAGCAGAAGGCCGCAGTCCACTTGGAAGGAAGAAGCGGAAAATATGAGGCCGCCAGGAAGGCCGATGAAATCAAGGAGAAGATTGCAGCCTGGTTTGCACCCTACATGGATTCCATCAGGCTTCATATCCTCATGACCCTCCTTTTTGGCGGCAATTACGGTGACATACCGGAATCCATTATGAATTCCTTTTCCGCCACCGGCATTATCCATATCCTTTCCGTTTCCGGCTCCCACGTGGCGCTCCTATTCGGATTTCTTTATTTCCTGGGGAAATGGCTTCACCTGCCCCGTAAGCTGGTGATTGGCGGCGCTGTGGTGCTGGTGCTTTTCTATTCTTTCCTGTCAGGGCTGGTGCCGCCGGTGATTCGCGCGGCGGTGATGGGCATCCTTTCCGTAGGCGGTGTATTTCTGGAAAGGGAAAAGACATCCCTTAATCTCCTTGGCGCTGCGGTGGCAGGCATGCTGCTCTGGGATCCCTTTTACCTTTATGATGTGAGCTTCCAGCTCTCCGTAGGGGCATCGGCAGGCATTCTTATCTTTTACCGGCCTCTCATGGGCCGGCTTCTGCCTATTCCCCTTCTTCCCAAATGGGTGAAGGAAGGCGTCGCTCTTTCCACGGCAGCCCAGGTGCTGACCATTCCCGTCATGCTTTATGATTTTCACACCTTTCCTCTCTATTTCATCCCTGCCAACCTTTTTGTTACGCCCTTTCTGGAATGGGTTATTATCGCAGGACTGCTGGCTGCCGCTGCGGCACCGGTCTTTCTGCCCCTGGCAGGAGGAATTCTTCATGTGTCCGATTATCTTCTCTGGGCCGGCATTCATCTGAATCTTCGCCTTTCCGCCTGGCCCCGGGCGGCGCTGCAGACAGGCAGCATGACTCTGGTGCAGGGGATTCTCTATTACGCCACCGTGGCTTTTCTCTATTTCAAAAAGGAAATCACTGCCTTCCGATGGCGGACTGTCAGTGCCCTGGGGGTCTGGGGCGGTCTTCTGGGTCTTACCCTCTTTCTCTATGTGACAAAGCCGGAGACAATGGTCTACTTCCCTGATCTGGGGCCTGACCAGGGAGCCATCCTTGTCACCGGCGGTCACAAAATTTTATACTATAAGGGCGGCAGCATTCCTTCCCATACATCGGATTGGGAATGGAAATCCATTCTGGGCTATGAAGGCGTTTTTGATGCAGATGTGCTGATTCTGAACCTGGAGAATGTGAAGGAGCCCATCCCCCTCACCCTGCCGGTGAAGGTAAGGGAAATATGGGTAACCGGGGGAAAGGCAGAGAAAAAGGCGCCCTGGCTTATGGAAGGCTTTGAAGGTACCCTTCGGCCCCTTTCCGCCTGCCGCCTTCGTCTGGGAAACCTATACTTCCTTACCAACGGAAGCAGCTGGCTCCTTTCAGAAGGAGACAGAGGCATTTATCTTTCCGGCGAAAGAGGGCTCTTGGATATTTCCTTTCCCCGCCATACCCTGTGGGCTGCCTCGGGGCGAAAGAGCGGGAAGGGCATACCGGAGGAGGAAATTGACCGGGTGCAGGCGGAAGCGGTTGTATATGGAGGAAGCCGCCTGTCCTCTTCCTTTGAAGATATGGATTTATTTGAATTTAAAAATTACCCCGCAGCCAATGTGTATACACAAGGGATGCAGACCGCATCCTTCCGGGGGAGATGGGAGCTGGAAGGTACATCATGGTTATGAAGAAAGTGAATAAGAATAACTGCTTCTTTTTGTACGGCGATGATCCTGTATCAGCCAATATTCGGAAGAGAAGCCTCATTGCGTCCTATTTCCACGGAAATCCGCCGGATGTGACCCTCTTTGACGGAAACGGCAACTTCGATGAATACAAAAATGCGCTGGAAGGGCAGTCCCTTTTTACAGCGGAAACAGCGGTGGTCATCCACAATCCTCCCTTTCTGAAGAGACGGTCGGAGAAGGAGGATAAAAAGGAAGAAATCTTCCTGCAGATTTTAAAAGATTTATCCCCCGATATCCTGCTGGTGATCCTGGTGGACGGAAAGGTGGACAAGAGGACAAAAATCGTAAAGACCCTCCTTTCCATCTGCACCGCCGAAGAGTACAGCCTCATGAATCCCCGGGACGCGGCGGGCACCATGATACGCATGCTGGCGGACCAAGGGAAACGGGTGGACTATGAAGCCCGGGGATATCTGGAAACGGTTCTTTCCTCCTGGGAACAGATATCATCTCCCCTTCTGCAGACGGAATGTGATAAAATTGTGCTGATGTGCGGAAACAGGGACACGGTGACCCGGACACTGCTGGAAGCGGCGCTTCCGGACTACATGAACCAGGGGATTTTCCGCTTTACCGACGCTCTTTTGGACAAAAAAGCGGCGGTGGTGCTGGAAAGTGCGGACCGCGTTTTTACAGATATTCCATCCACCATCAAAAATCTGGGATTTCTTTCTTCCAAATTCAGAAAGATTAAAATTTTCCATGAAATGAAAAGAAGCCGCCGTCCGGAATCGGAAATCAAAGAGGCCCTGGGGGCACGTACTTCCTGGATGTGGCGGAATATGCAGAAAGAAGCATCCAAAGTGAAGGAAAGGGATGCGGAATGGTTTCTGCTTCAGATTTTTAATTATCAGATGAAGACAAGGCAGGGAGCTTCGGACCTGGAACTGAAGGATCTGCTTCTTACATATTGCATGAAATGAAGGTAGCTGTTCATTGAAATTACGAATCAAACGCATAGCAGGCATGATTTCACTGGTGGCGCTCCTGTCGGGAGCCGCCGCCCCCTTTCTCTGGGTGAAAGGAGATGCTGTCATTCCCGGCGTCCGGATTAACGGCGTTTCTGCAGGAGGAAAATCAAGAGCACAGCTGATGGATTTCCTTGATAAGCAGAACCGGGCCATGGCAGAGGAAAAGCTGGAGCTCACAAAAGATTCGGTCCACGAGGAATGGAGTTATAAGGATTTGAAAGTCCACTACGATGAGCACAGCCTGGATGAAGCCATGGAAATCGGAAGGAAGGGCAGCCTTTTCCGCCGGTGGAAGGACCGGTGGGAGACATTTCTTTCCGGAAAATCCGCCCACATTGACGCCTCCTTTGATAAGGAAGCGGTGAATCGGAAAACAGGGGAGCTGAAGGCCAAGTACGGAAAACCGGCGCAGAACGCCATGCCCCGTTTCCACAGCGACGGCTCCATTACCTTTTCCAAAGGACGTCCTTTTCTTAAAATCGAGGAGGAGGAGCTCCTCTCCCAGGTGAAGGAAACATTGGAAACAGGAAAAGGGGGACAGGTGGAAATCCCGGTGTCCGAAGAAAAGAAACCGAATATGTCGGACAAAGAAGCTAAGGAAATCAATACGGTCCTTGGTAAATACACCACCCATTTCGGCGGGGATGCCAACAGGAGCAGCAATATTTCCCTGGCGGCGGAAAAAATCAGCGGCACCTATCTGAAGCCGGGAGATGGTTTTTCCTACAACCAAACCACCGGATCCCGTTCCGCCGCCAACGGATACAAGGAAGCGCCGGTCATTATCAACGGCAAACTGGAGCCCGGCTCCGGCGGCGGCGTGTGCCAGGTGAGCTCCACCCTTTTCAATGCGGTGCTTCTTTCCGGACTGGAAGTGACCCAGCGCACCTGCCATTTTTCTCCCGTATCCTATGTTCCTCTGGGGCGGGATGCTACGGTGGCGGAAGGGGTCATTGATTTCTGCTTCCGGAACCATCTGAAACACGGCGTCTATATTTATGCGGAATATGCGCCGGGCTCCGTATCCATCTGGATTCTGGGAAACAAGGAAGATAAGCCGTCCTACGTAGATATTTCCAAGACAAAGGAAGAAACGCTGCCTTTCAAGACAGTGAGCCGCGTGGACCCCGCCCAGAAGGAAGACAGGAAGACGGAAGAAGGACATGAAGGAAAGAATGTCACCATCAAACAGAGCGTGAAATGGGCCGACGGAAGGGTATATCATGACCTCTTTGAATCGGACTATGAAGCGGTGGATACGGTGGTAACTTATAAGAATAAAGAAGACCTGCCGAAAGATGAAGAGGGCTGAATCATCATAGGAAAGAGGCCTCTCTTGCAGGCAGGTTTTATCATGAAAGGAGTACATCCATGGGAAAATACCGTCTGCAGTCACGGAATAAGAATTCCATGATTACATTGATGGAAGTAGATACAGAATGCAGGGCCTGGTATATCAAGGCAGACGACAGGAATGCGGCTGTCCGCGCCTTGAAGGCTATGGGAAAGGAACTCACTCCGGTGGAGTCCATTTATGTAAATGGAGAAGACGTATCGGATGAAGTGTTTGCAGCCATTGCTCTGGACATGGGGGCTCCGCCGTATAAGGAACCGGAAGATTCCATGCCTTCCGGTGACATGGGCGTAGAAGATATTCCTCTCCCCGATGAGGAGCCCATGGAAAATTTCGCCCTGCCTCCGGACGATATGGCTCTTCCTACCCTGGATGATATCCCTCCGGAAGCGGCGCCGCTGCCGCCGGAAGCAGGCAATGTACTGGAAATGGATATGCCGGATATTCTGCCTGACCTTACCAGCGTGCTTCCCAAGAGTGCCTTCGTTTCCTCTCCTAAGGACGGGGGAAAGAAGGGGGGCGCCGTGAACGGCATCTATCTGGGACGGAAGCACATTACCGGCGAGCCGGTGGATATCAGAACCATTACGGATGAGGCGGACGGCGTTATTGTCAATGGCACCGTCATCAGCTGCGAAGTGAGGGAGCTCCGCAGCAAAAAGAAACTTTTCATCATGCGTCTGGCCGACGAGACCAATGGTATTTCCTGCAAGAAATTTTTTGATCATCCCGAAGAAGCGGCGGGAGTGGAAGCGCTGAAACCCGGTACCGTAGTCAAGGTCAGGGGCAATGTACGCTTTGACAAGTATTCCGGCGGCAATGCATTGGAACTTCTGCTCCTGCAGATAGAAAAAGGGGAAGCCAAGGTCATTGACCATGAGGACGACTATCCCACACCCCGGGTGGAACTCCATCTCCACACCAAAATGAGCCTTGACGGTCTGATTGATAACGAAGAAATCATCAAGACCGCTGCCAAGTGGCATCACCCGGCTGTGGCTATTACGGACCATGGTGTCATCCAGGCCTTCCCGAAAATCCAGGATCTGGCGGAAAAATACCACCAGAAGGTGATTTACGGCATGGAAGGGTACATGATTGATAAAATTCCGGAAAATCCGGACACCGACCGCCAGCAGTACAACCATATCATTATCCTGGCGAAAAATATTACAGGCCTCCGCAACCTGTACCGCATGGTCACCCTGTCCCATCTGAAGTTTTACAGGAAGAGACCTCTCATTCCCAAGCCCATCCTGGAAGAATATCACGAAGGCCTCATTTACGGGTCCGCCTGCGTGATGGGTGAATTTTTCCGCGCCGTCCTGGCAGGGGAAAGTGATGAGGAACTCATTAAAAAGGCAAAATTTTACGATTACCTGGAAGTGCAGCCCCTTGGAAATAATGAATTTCTTATCAACGAAGATAAATTCGGCAATGTGAATACCGAAAAAGACCTGCAGGATCTGAACCGGAAGGTCATTGAAATCGGGGAAAAGGCAGGCCGCCCTGTGTGTGCCACCTCCGATGCCCATTACATGTTTGCCGAAGACCAGCGAAATCGGGACATCCTTCTTTCCAACTGGGAAAAGCCGGGGAAAATCGAATCCCATCCCCCTGTATATATCCGCACCACCCAGGAAATGCTGGATGAATTCTCCTACCTTCCCAAGGATAAAGCCATTGAAATCGTGGTGACCAATACCCGGAAGATTGCAGAGCAGTGCGAAGTTTTAAAGCCTCTGGCGGAGGAATGGAAATCCTATAACCCGAAAATTTCCGGCGCCGACGATAAACTGGTGAAAATGTGCTATGACAATGCCCATGCCATTTACGGAGACCCCCTCCCCAAAATCGTGGAAGACAGGCTGACCCTGGAACTGACGCCGATTATCAAGCACGGCTATGGCGTACTGTACTACATTGCCCACAAGCTGGTAAAACACTCCAACGACCGGGGCTACCTGGTAGGCTCCCGAGGATCCGTAGGCTCCTCCTTCGTAGCTACCATGTCCGGCATTACGGAAGTCAATCCCCTGCCCCCTCACTATGTATGCCCCAAGTGCCACTGGACACAGTTCTTTACCGATGGCTCCGTAGGCGGCGGATTCGACCTTCCTGACAAGAAATGCCCCAAGTGCGGCACACCTCTCAATAAAAACGGCCACGACATTCCTTTTGCCGTATTCCTCGGCTTTGACGGCGATAAAGTTCCTGATATCGACCTGAACTTTTCCTCCGGCGATGACCAGGGCGTGGCCCATAAGTATACGGAGGAACTCTTCGGCCGGGACAACGTATTCCGTGCCGGCACCATTGCAGGCATCCAGGACAAGACGGCCTACGGCTTTGTCAAGAAATACGCAGAGAACCGGGGCCTCACCTTCAATGATATTTTCATCGAAAAACTGGCTGCCGGCGTGGCGGGGGTAAAGCGAACCACCGGCCAGCATCCGGCAGGCATTATGGTATGCCCAAGGGACATGGACATCCACAATTTCACACCCCTCCAGTATGCCGCCAACAAGAAATACCTGAAGGATGAAGACGGTAATGTGATTCCCGGCACCATTACCACCCACTTCGATTACCATTCCATTTCCGGCCGTATGCTGAAACTGGATATACTGGGCCACGATGATCCCAAGGTCATCCGCATGCTCCAGGATATTACAGGCATCGACCCCATGTCCATTCCCTTCGACGACAAGAAGACCCTGTCCCTTTTCAGTTCCACCGAAGCCCTGGGTATCACGCCCCAGCAGCTGGCGGCGGTGATTGGAAACAAGGGTGTCACTGTCGGTGCCCTGGGCCTTCCGGAATACGGCACCCCCTTCGTCAGGGGCATGCTGGAAGACACGAGACCGAAAAACTTCTCCGAACTGGTACGAATTTCCGGTTTCTCCCATGGGACCGACGTATGGCTGAACAATGCCCAGGACCTCATCAAAAACGGTACCGTCAAACTGGAAGATGCGATTTCCACCCGTGACGACGTCATGAACTATCTCATCAACCACGGCGTAAAGCCCCTCACCTCCTTCAAGGTCATGGAAAATGTCCGTAAAGGGAAGGGTCTTGAAAAGAACGGCTCCAATAACAAGGCGGAACTGGACGCCGCCCACGTGCCCCAGTGGTTCATCGACTCCTGCCTTAAAATCGGCTATCTCTTCCCAAGAGCCCACGCCGTGGCCTACGTTATGATGGCCTTCCGCATTGCCTGGTTCAAGGTGTACCAGCCCCTGGCCTACTATGCAGCCTACTTCACCATCCGAGCCGAAGGCTCCTTCAACGCACCGGTCATCCTGAAGGGACTGGAATCCCAGAAACAGGAACTGGCCCGCATCGCTTCCCTGGAGCATCCCACCGCCGTGGAAAAAGGAAATGCCACGGTCATCGAAGTGGCGGCGGAAATGTACCTCCGGGGACTGGAATTCATGCCCATCAGCCTGGATAAATCCGCCGCCTCCGAATTCAAGATGGTGGATGGAAAACTCCTGCCGCCCTTCAACTGCATCCCTGCCCTGGGCGATTCCGTAGCCAAGGAAATCGTAAAGGCCAGGGACAGCCACCCCTTCACCTCCAAAGAAGACCTTCGGAAGAGGGGCAAAGTAAGCCAGACCATTATCGACACCATGGACGACATGGGGATACTGAAAGACCTGCCGGAAGAAGAGCAGATGTCGCTCTTTGACTTCTAGCTGGTGAGCTGGTGAGCTAGTGGACTAGTGAGCTAGTGGCTGGGGAGCCCCGACGTCCACCGTCATCCGAGCGCAAGCGAAGGATCTCGGTACATGGAGTAAGTGAGGCAGAAGGCAGTAAATACCAGTCGGCGGGGCGGCTTTATGGACACGGCCTTCAGCCGTGAGGGTTCAAAGGGTGCAGCCGCGAAGCGTCTGTGATCGAAGATCGAGATCGAGGATCGGGGAGTCGCGCCATATTGTCATTTCGACCGTAGCGAAGCGGAGTGGAGAAATCGCCCTGTTATACTGTGGCTGGTAGCTAGTGGCTGGTGGCTGGGAAAAGAGAAAACCATACAACCGCGCCTTTGGCACGATGGAAATGCACCCCTTCTGCCTACGGCACCTGCTCCACGGAAAAGCATGTCACTGGATTTTCAGGTTGTTTCACTCCCCTGCAAATCCAGTTCCTTTGCCACCCCGGAGGGGGGAGGTTTTAGCGGCGCTAATCCTTGTGATGCTTATGAGATGATTGCTTCTCGGCGGTTTATTCTGTCCCCTGAATAGGGGAAAGTCCGGCGTAGCCGGATAAGGGGTGGCTGCCAAAGGCAGCCAATTCATCTAAATGCTTTTCACTGTGTATGAGATTAAAGCTTAGCGGAGAGAAGACTTCCCCCTCCGGGGTGCACAGCGAACACATTTTGAAGGAGCGCCAGCGACGCGCAAAATGTAGTGAGTCGTTTCACCTTTAGGTGGAAGTACCGCCGCAGGCGGGAATAGGGGTGCATTTCCCACGGGCGCAGCCCGGTCTGCCTGTTTTATACGCCCGTAGGGCGGTTGTCTGGTTTTCCATTTCGCAAAGCGAAATTATAAAACTCATCGCCCGCAGGGCGATACCACCCCCTTTGAACCCTTTGAACCCGAGCCGCAGAGCGGCTCCATGGGCGATACCTTCCTCTGGGCGAAAGCTGACACAACCCTTCTACATAACCCGCCGCCGACAGGCGGCCATAACCCACGGGGCGAAGCCCTGTCAACCTTCCCCTCTGAATCCTTTGAACCCTCTGAACCCGGGGCCGCAGAGCGGCCCCCTTTATCCCATTTGCTTTTTTCTCTCATCCCATGATATAATGACCTCAGTATCCGGGGTTATAGCTCAGTTGGTCAGAGCGCTTCGTTGACATCGAAGAGGTCTTTGGTTCGAATCCAAATAGTCCCACCAGAATGTATAACCCGCCTCCGTGGCGGGTTTTTGTGTATCCGGGGATGGAAAGAGGGGAGAAGGTTGAAACTTTTTGCGGTGATTATGGTTCTTATTGCCGGCACCATGTGGGCAGGAACCGGCCTGGCGGCCCAGGATTTCTTCCGGAAAAGCACACTGGACTCCATGGACCTTACGGTATTTCGTATGTTTTCCGCCGGCTTCATCATGTTCTCCGTGTCTCTTATCAAGGGGAAATGGAAACCGGGAATCAGGGAAATCAGAAAGAAACCGCTCCTTCTTCCCAGTCTTGTGTTTTATGGCATTGTGGGGCTTATGCTCATGCATTATACCTACTTTGCTTCCATTGCTGCGGGCAATGCGGCGGCAGCTACAGTCATCCAGTATACCTGTCCTGCCATCGTGATTTTATGGGTCTCCCTGAAAGGACGGAAATGGCCTGCAGGGGGAGAGCTTCCGGCAGTCATCCTGGCCATAGCCGGTGTGTTTCTCCTGGTTACCGGCGGCGATTTCCATCGGATTTCCGTGCCTGCGGACTGCGTGTACCTGGGCCTGGCATCGGCTGTTTTCTTTGCCGTCTGTGCCGTTTATCCCAAGCATCTCATGGGGACGCTGGACAATTCCTTCATTCTGGCCATCGGCATGTTCACCGGCGCCCTGTCGGCCTGGTTCATTGATCCCGTCACTGATTTTACAGGATTCTTTGAAAGGGATGTACTCTTCGACTCCTTCTGGATTGTTATCTGCGGCACGGTGGTGGCCTTTACCTGCTACAATGCCGGACTCCATTATCTCAGTGAATCCCAGGCTTCCGTCACCGCCACCGTGGAGCCGGCGGTGTCGGTAGTTGCCTCCCTCTTCCTTTTTGACGTGCGCTTCGATTTCCAGCAGGCCCTGGGCATCCTCTTCGTCATCCTGGCCATAGCGGCACCGGGATTTTTGGGAAGAAAAAGGAGGGGAAAGTGAAAAGTTTCTTGATGCGGCAGGAGGCAGAGATGTTTCGACGCGGCAGGAAACTGTATGAGAAAGGAGATTTCTCGACTCCGCTTCGCTGCGCTCGAAATGACAGGACTGCGTGGAACCTTTGCGTTTCACCGCGGCAGGAAACTATTTGTAAAGGGTTTCCTATACAGCATGGGATAGAAGTGCTTCATAGCGGCAGGAAACTATTTGCAAAAGGTTTCTTACACGGCATGAGACGAAAGCTGTCCATAGCGGCAGGAAACTATTCGCGAAAAGTTTCCTACACGGCATGATACGAAAGCTGTCCATAGCGGCAGGAAACTATTCGCAAAAGGTTTCCTATACGGCATGACACGAAAGCTGTCCGTAGCGACAGGAAACTATTCGCGAAAAGTTTCTTACATGGCATGACACGAAAGCTGTCCATAGCGGCAGGAAACTATTCGCAAAAAGTTTTCTATACGGCATGACACGAAAGCTGTCCGTAACGGCAGGAAACTATTTGCGAAAAGTTTCCTATCCGGCATGACGCAAATGCGGTTCATAGAGACAGGAAACTGTTGGCGAAAAGTTTCCTGTCCGGCATGACACAGGAGCGGTTCATAGAGGCAGGAAACTATTTGCGAATGGTTTCCTACTCGGCATGACGCAAATGTGGTTCATCGCGGCAGGAAACTATTCGCTAAAAGTTTCCTACAGGGCATGATGCAAATACAGTTCATCGCGTCAGGAAACTGTTTTCGAAAAGTTTCCTACAGGGCATGATACGAAAGCAGTTCATCACGGCAGGAACCTATTTCATAGATGAGATATTTATAGTAAAATAGAGACTGAATATAGATTATCGTTATACAGGAGTCATTATGGATACAGAACACATCAGGAATTTTTCAATTATTGCCCATATCGACCATGGCAAGTCTACCCTGGCGGACCGGCTCATCGAGCTTACCGGTACGGTGCAGAAGAGGGACATGGAGGCCCAGATCCTGGATACCATGGATCTGGAAAGGGAAAGGGGCATTACCATTAAGGAGCAGTCCGTGCGCCTTATGTACAAGTACGAGGACGGAGATACCTATGAACTGAACCTCATCGACACCCCAGGCCATGTGGATTTCAATTACGAAGTGTCCCGCAGTCTGTCTGCCTGCGAAGGGGCTATTCTTATTATTGACGCCACCCAGGGGGTGCAGGCCCAGACCCTGGCTAATGTATACCTGGCCCTGGACCACAATCTGGAAATCATTCCGGTTATCAATAAAATCGACCTGCCCAGCGCGGATATTGACCGGGTGAAGAAGGAAGTGGAAAATATTATCGGCCTCGACATGTCCGATGCCATTCCTGTTTCCGCAAAAACCGGAGAAAATGTGGAGGAAGTGCTGAAACGGATCGTGGAGCAGGTGCCGCCGCCTCCGGATAACAGCAAAAAGCCGCTGCGCTGCCTGATTTTTGATTCCATTTTTGATTCTTACAAAGGGGCCATTGCCTATGTACGGGTCATGGACGGTGAAATCAAGCCGGGCATGAATATCCGCATGATGGCTTCCGGCAAGGTGTATACGGTGACGGAGGTGGGCTATTTCTCCCCCTTCCCCAAGGCCTGCGATGTTCTTACCTGCGGCTCTGTGGGATATGTGGCAGCCAGCATTAAGAATGTGCAGGACTGCGAAGTGGGGGATACCATTACCACCGCAGAAAACGGCGCCGCCGAAGCCCTGCCGGGGTACAGGAAGGCGCTCCCCATGGTATTCTGCGGCCTGTATCCCATCGAAAGCAAGGATTATGACAATCTGAAGGAAGCGCTGGAAAAGCTCAAGCTAAATGACGCAGCCCTGGAATTCGTACCGGAAACCTCCCAGGCCCTGGGATTCGGTTTCCGCTGCGGCTTCCTTGGCCTCCTTCATATGGACGTGGTGCAGGAAAGGCTGGAGAGGGAATACCATCTGAAGCTCATCACCACGGCGCCATCGGTTATTTACCATGTATTCAAAACTGATGGCACCATGGTGCCGGTGGACAACCCGGCAGAACTGCCGCCTATGACAAAAATCGAACATATCGAAGAACCGGTGGCCAAGGTGGACATCCTGGTGCCTTCGGACATGGTGGGGAACGTGATGGAACTGGTGCAGAACCGCCGGGGCGTATTCCAGACCATGGAATACCTGGATGAAACCAGGGTGGACCTGTCCTACAAGATTCCTCTGTCGGAAATCATTTTCGATTTCTTTGATAAATTGAAATCCTGCACCAAAGGATATGCGTCCCTGGACTACCAGCTGGACGGCTACCAGAAAACCGATGCAGTGAAGCTGGATATCCTCTTGAACGGGGATCTGGTGGATGCCCTGTCCATTATCGTCCACAGGAGCAATGCTCCTGCAAGGGGCCGGGCGCTGGCGCTGAAGCTGAAGGACATCATTCCCCGCCAGCAGTTCGAAGTGCCCATTCAGGCGGCTATCGGCAGCAAAATTATTGCCAGGGAAACCATCAAAGCCTATAAAAAAGACGTTCTTGCCAAGTGCTACGGCGGCGACGTAACCCGTAAGAAGAAACTGCTGGAAAAGCAGAAGGAAGGGAAGAAACGGATGAAACAGGTAGGCAGCGTGGAAATCCCGCAGGAAGCATTCATGGCGGTTCTGAAAGATGACTGACCTGGGGCTCTATATTCATATACCCTTCTGTAGAAGCCGCTGTGCATACTGCGGCTTCTATTCCGTTGGGACAAAGCCGGATGACCGCTTTATCAGGGCCCTGGCAAAGGAAATGGAAATGAGGAGTCCTGATTTCAGAGACCGCCTCTGCGATACCATCTACCTGGGCGGCGGTACCCCTTCCTCCCTCACGGAAAAGCAGCTTGCAGAGGTCATGGAAAATATTCGGAAATATTTCCATATTTCCCCAAATGCTGAAATTACCATGGAAATGAATCCCTGCGACATGACGGACTCCTATCTTAGAAACGCCAGGGCCCTTGGCATCAACCGGATTTCCGTGGGCGTACAGAGCCATGACGACCGGCTTCTTCGGAAAATCGGACGGCTTCATACGGCCTCGGAAGCGGAAAAGGCTGTCAAAAGGGCCTATGCCCTTGGCTTTCATAATATAAGCATTGACCTGATGTACGAGCTGCCGGGACAGAGGGTGGAAGATTTTAGGAAATCCCTGCTCTGGGCGGTGCACCTGCCCATTACCCATGTGTCCGTATACAGCCTCATTCTGGAAGAGGGTACCCGCTTTGCCCAGCTGGCGGAAAAAGGGCTCCTTCAGCGGCCTACGGAAGAGGTGAGCTGGGCCATGTATCAGGACATGTGCCGTATCCTTCCCCATTACGGCTTTGAACGGTATGAAATATCCAGCTTTGCCAGAAAGGGATACCGTTCCCGGCACAACAGGAAGTACTGGGAGATTTCCGACTACCTGGGCCTGGGGCCGGCCGCTTCCTCCCGCATTGGAAGGACAAGATTCACCATAAGCCCCGGCGTCAGGCTCTATGAAAAAGAACTTCTCACCGGCGGAAAGCCGCCGGCAGAGGTAGAAAACTTATCAGAAAAGGATGAAATGGAGGAATACTGCTTTCTTCACCTTCGCATGAAGGAAGGTATTCCGCTGGAGGATTTCGAAAAGCGATATGGACATCCTCTGGCCTACTGGTATAAAAAACAGGTGGACATGCTGAAAAAGCAGAAACTTCTGAAAGAAGAGAAGGGCCATCTCTTCCTCACCTATCATGGTTCAGCCCTGGGAAACTACGTGTTTGAGCAGTTCCTGAGAGATGAATAAAAAATGGAAAATGATGAATGCCGGCTCCGGATAGGGACGGCATTCATTTATATTTTTTCGTATTTCCCCTTTTCTTTTTTCCTTTATTGGATTATCATAGGGATAACCCTTTGGAATAAAATTTCATAAGGAATACGAAGCATCGCGGCTTTCTGACGGGGAAACCCGTGAATTTCAGCTGCGATGACTTTTTTATTGGAGGGAGATTTTGTTATGCCTGTTTCTTACATGGAAATCAATCTGAATGCACTTCGTCACAATCTGAGAGTCATCCGTCATCATCTGCCCAAAGAGGTGAATGTACTGGCCGTTGTAAAGGCCAATGCCTATGGCCATGGCACCGTAGAAACGCTCCGCATTGCGATGGAAGAAGGATATACCGCCGCTGCCGTAGCCCGGGTGGAAGAAGGAGCCGAACTCCGCGAAGCCGGATTTACCTGCCCCATTTATGTGCTGGGCCTTCCTCTTCCGGAAGACATGCTCATGGGCGTGAAATACGACCTTACCCTGCCGGTGGACGACACGGTGGATTTGGACGCTTTTGAAGATATTGCCAAAGGCGCCGGCAAGACAGTGGAAGTGATGATGCCTATTGATACAGGCATGAACCGTATCGGCACCCATCCGGAGGATGTGAAGTCCTTCCTGAAGAAACTGGCTCTCTATCCCCATCTTCATCTCCATGGCACCTGGACCCATATGGCCACCGCTGACTGCAAAGACAAATCCGCTGCTCTGAAACAGCTGGACCGCTTCGATGAAGCCATTGCCCAGATGCCCGTCACCGACGATTTCGTCATTTCCTCCGCCAACAGCGCCGGCGTCATCGACATCCCCAAAAGCTGGCACAACCTGGCCCGCCCGGGCATCATTATCTACGGACCCCAGCCTTCCGATGAAATGGAAAACAAGCTGGACCTCCAGTACGTCATGCGCATCGTCAGCCATGTCACCCATGTACAGACCCTTCACAAAGGCGAAGCCATCGGCTATGGCGGCACCTATGTGGCAGAAAAAGACATGAAGACCGCTACCGTCCCCATCGGCTATGCCGACGGTTATCCACGCTGCCTCTCCAATAAGGGAGAAGTCCTCATCGGCGGAAAACGCTGCCCCATTATCGGCCGGATCTGCATGGACCAGTTCATGGCGGCAGTAGATGACTCCGTAAAACCGGGGGATGAAGTCATCCTCATGGGCAGACAGGGAGAAGGAGAAATCACCCTGGACGAAGTGGCAAAGACCGCCGGCACCATTCCCCACGAAATCACCTGCGACCTGAAGAGAATTCCCCGGGTTTTCGTGGAAAAATAAAAAAGACTTTCCTTTATCCGCTCTTTATGCTATAATACTCCTTGTTAGGCGTCTATAGCTCAGTGGATAGAGCACTGGTCTCCGGAACCAGGTGTCGAGAGTTCGAATCCCTCTAGACGCACCAGAAATAAGCCGATACTATCGGATAAAATAAAAAGCACCCATAAAAGCCCATGAAAATGGGGGCAATTTGTGGGGGAATTTTAAAAGCTGAAAAAGAGATATTCCATGAAAAGGATATCTCTTTTTTCATGTTCTTTATCTATGAATTATGGAAGCCGTTTAAGAGATTTTCCAGTCATACATATCTTTCAAGCAGCCTCAGGATGGCTGGGGACGCGGCTGTTGTTTAAGAAGATGAACTGTACTTTTCGGATTTCCATTCCTTTATGCTTGTCCTTCATTTTTACCTTTAATCGAATGTCTGCATATACTTAGGCTTAGGAAATGTACTGCGCAGCCCATCAATGTGCTCATATAAGTCAGCTTTGATAGGAGCCCACATTGGATCCTGAATAAAATCAATACCTTCACGTCTGGCAAATTTAGCTGCCGGTACGAAATCGCTATCTCCTGAAATCAGAACAATTTGGCTGACCTGTTTCTTCAGAGCAAGTGAAGTTATATCAATACCGATTCGCATATCTACACCTTTTTGCTTTACATCCATGAAGAAATCATCTTCTGTTAATGAATCCCATGAAATCGTGCCGGCACATAATTTCTTTATCTGCCTGTAGCTAATATTCCATGTTACATTTATATCATCAATTCGTCCTAAACGAAGAGCAACTTTCCTCTTCCTTTTTAATGCTTCATGCAATGAGAGGCGCCAAATGCTGCGTTCAGATTTTGACATATCAATTTGCATTTTCAAAAAAGGATGGTAGATTTTATTTTGCAGGGGAGGGCAGTCATAAAAGAAAATACGGTATAATCGGTTGTCTTCTCTGGGATAAGCGTTAGCTGGATCCTTGGACCGGTGAGCTTTTACATGCTGCATGGCGAAATAATGAAGCTGGTCCGCCAGTGCATCCGGTTCTAAAGGACCGAAAATATGCAAGGCTCTCTTTATAAAGAAAGCTCCATCTACAAGTACTGCCACATTTTCCATTGATAAGACCTCTTTTCATAATAAAAATCCCTTGGGGTCGGCTTTCTCAGGACAAATTGAGAAGCTTACTGCCAAGGGATAGATATCAAGGTATGTAACTGATTACACGTTCATGATATCGCATATTGGCAGGTTTGTCAATTCATATATATTGCATAATAAGTGTCCACATGAACTGCGTGATTGGCCTATTTTTGTTGGAAAATAAATATATCATCCATTTTATAGACGCCTGCAAATCATTATCTATCATACTGTCATTATTCCGGGCAGGCTGATTTGCGAACTGCCCGGTAAGGCCAGATAGTTTGAAATATGCTACTCCGGGAAGCTTGAACAGCTTTTGGAATTTTGGGGAATATATGAAGAGATATCAGTTCCTTTTCAAATTGGAGTGCTTCCATGGAAGTTCATCAGCGCTAAGATCTGCTTTCCTCCTTTTCATTCGGTCATATTTATCTATGGCTGTGGCAGTTTCACTTTTTGTATACATTATATTTGTAAATCCGCACAAACACAATAAAAAACTGCACAAATGAGAAAAATACGGATATTCCATATGGGAAGGATGGTGGGAAAATGATAAATGTTGGAAAGTTAAAAGGGTATGCCCACAGAGGACATTTCAAAATTTATTAAGTTTGATAAACTTGACACTTACCATTTGAGTGCTTTGGCTTGATGGCCGGGGCGGCGTATGATAAAGTAGAAATGCGGATGGAAAGACATAAACCCGATAGGTATAATTTAGGAAAGTAATGATTCATTCATAGAGTTTGCTTTTAAAGGAGGACCTATGGACAAGGACGAAAAGACAGATTCCCTGGAAGATAGGGAACTGACGGAGGAAGAGCTTGCAGAATTCATGGCATCCTATAAGAAGGAGCTGGCCCACATTTACAAGATGGCCAGTGCCAAGAAAGCATTCATGGCCCGCCAGAAGCTGCCGAACCTGAAGGAAGCCCTGGAGGAATGCGACCGGGATATGAGGAATGACATTGACGAGCTGAAAAAGAAATACGGCATTCATTATTGATGCTTTCTCATTGAAATCTAATTTGAAAAAAGAAGCGCCGTATGGTATATTATCCATGTCGCTTGATGGAGGCGGCGGCACTGAAAAATCTTTTGAAATCAAATAAAAAAAGATTTGACAGAATGCCTCGAAAATGATATAATCATTTTCGTTGAACGGACCATTAGCTCAGCTGGCAGAGCACCTGACTCTTAATCAGGGTGTCCGGGGTTCGAACCCCTGATGGTCCACCAGAATTTACATCCCACGAACTTTCGTGGGATTTTTTATTGTATAATGCAGGTTTATCAGCGAGTCCGATGGAGTCAGCCGCCAAAGGCGGCATATTAAATTCATTGCCCGAAGGGCAATCCACAACCCTCAGATGTGAAGCGTCTGCCAAATCTAAGAACCTTTGCGCCGGCAGGCGCATCAAACTTTAGAACCCGCATACCGCAGGCACAGGCCTCTCCCTTTGGGCCATAGAATCCCCCTGCCATTTATGATAAAATAAGGCAAAACGGGAAAAATTCTTCGGAGGTGTCCTATGAAATACAGAAGTACCAGAAGTAATGAAACAGTGACGGCATTAGAGGCGCTGGTGAAGGGCCTGGCCGATGACGGCGGCCTGTATGTGCCGGAAGCACTGCCTGCTCCCTTTCTCCATGCCGATGAACTGAAAGATATGAGTTATGAGGAGCTGGCGGCCTTTGTGCTGTCCCATTTCCTTACAGATATTCCGGAAGAGAAACTCAGGAAGCTGACCCACAGTGCCTATACCGGTACCTTTGAGACGGAAGAAATCGTACCGGTGAAGCCTCTTTCCCAGGCTTTTTCCATGGCGGAAATGTTCCATGGCAGAACCTGCGCCTTCAAGGATCTGGCCCTTTCCCTTTTCCCGTACCTCCTTGTGTATGCCAAAAAGGAAGAGAAGGATGGAAAGGAAATCCTTATCCTCACTGCCACCTCCGGCGATACGGGTAAAGCGGCGCTGGAAGGGTTCCGCGATGTGCCCGGCGTCCATATTATGGTATTCTACCCATCCCATGGCGTAAGTCCTCTCCAGAAGGACCAGATGCAGAAACAGCTGGGGAGCAATGTGAAGGTGGTGGGTATTGAAGGCAATTTTGATGATGCCCAGGGCACGCTGAAGCAGGTCTTCGGCAGCAGCCTCAGGAAGGAAGAGGCGGAAAAGGGAGTCCTTTTCTCCAGTGCCAATTCCATCAATATCGGCCGTCTCCTGCCTCAGGTGGTGTACTATGTATGGATCTGGCTGAAGCTTTTGAAAAACGGCTCCATCGGCCCTGATGAAACATTCAACGTGGTGGTGCCCACCGGCAACTTCGGAAATATTCTGGCTGCCTGGCTGGCGAAACAGGTGGGGGCACCTATCGGACAGCTCATCTGTGCATCCAATGAAAATAAGGTGCTGGCTGATTTCTTTGAAACCGGCATCTACGACATTAACCGTCCCTTCTACATGACCGAAGCACCTTCCATGGATATTCTCATTTCCTCCAATTTTGAACGGTTCCTCTACTACCTCACCGGCTCTGCAGAAAAGGTGAAGGAAAGCATGGAAATGCTTAAAAAAGAAGGAAAATATGAAGTATCCAAAGAAGCCTTTGCAAAAGCGGGCATGGAAATGAAGGGGGGCTGGGCTTCTCCGGAAGATATGAGCCGCGTGATGAGTGAAGTGTATGAAACCTACGACTACCTCATGGATCCCCATACCGCCGTGGCCTATGCGGTCTATGACCATTTGAGAAGGGAAGGAAAGATTCCTCGCCATTCCCACACCGTCATCATCAGTACAGCCCATCCCTATAAATTCCCCGGCGTGGTAGCCAAAGCCCTGGGACTTCCGGAAATGGAAAGTCCCTATGATACCCTTCGTGAAATCGCGGATAAGACGGGCATTCCCCTTCCCAGACAGCTGGGTGAACTGGAAAGCCGTCCGAAACGGTTTACGGAGACCGTGGACCGCAAAGATATGGCCGATACCATCCGTTCCTATGCAGAGGAAATCTTACAGGGAAATAGGAAATAGTCCATTTTTATTTCATAGAAACAGCCAGAAAGCGGGCTCCTGTGAGCCTGCTTTCTGGCTTCTTTTAAAAAGTATGGTAAATCCGAATTTTACAGGGCCATGGATTTAAAATTCTTTAAAATAATGGTATCATATATTTATAGAATAGCAGTTAATATAGCCATATAATCATAGTCTTTTATTTCCCCGGTATGAGGAAATTCCGGAAAGACAGAAATTGCTGTTTTACAGGCATTTTGCATATCCTTTGCATGTAATAGGGGCTTTTTATGAGATATCGAAATTGGAACGAGAAGGGAGAGCGGAAATTCCGGCTTTCCGTACTGGCATTATTGATATTGGTACTGGCGTCTATTCAACTCTTCGACCCTACTTTTTATCCCACGGTGTATCATTTATCTAAGGATGGAGATCTACGGGGGACCATTGCCTATCTGCACAGCTTCGGCATATATGCCGTGTTCATGAGCTTTTTCATTGATGTGGTTATCAATATCGTTGGATTTCTGCCGTCTATCTTTATTTCTACCGCCAACGGCCTCATATTCGGCCTGTTCTGGGGTGTCATCATTTCCTGGCTGGCAGAGACGGTGGGAGTTATTATTTCTTTCTATGTCATGCGTACCCTTTTCAGAGGTATGGCCATGAATATTATCAACAAGAGTAAGACATTGAAAAAGCTTGATTCCTATGATTCCTGGCAGGCCATTGCAGCGGCCAGGGCTATCCCTTATATGCCCAATGGCCTTGTGACAGCCATTGCCGCCCTTTCCAGTATGCACTTCCGCCCCTATGCACTGGGATGCCTCATCGGAAAACTGCCTTCCACGGCGCTGGAAGTAGTCCTTGGTCACGATGTGGTGAATATGGAGGAACATGCTCTTCGCCTCACCATCCTCATTATTCTGGTCACTCTTATTTATGGAGGCGTCTGGTATTACAACCGTAAGAGAAATCGGAAAAATCAGGGATAAGTAAAAAGACAGGACCAAATGGAGTCCGGTGAAATAAATGCGGCGCCCTTATACTGTAAGGACGCCGTTTTACGTGATAAAACTGTATTCGAAGTGCACTTTCCCATATAGGGTATAATAAAGAAAATGGAAAGGAGGTATGCCATGGAACCGAAAAGTACGGACAGCAGCGGCCTGTTTTTTATCAAAAGGCTGATTCAGCGGTTTAATGATGACAATGTGACTGCCATGGCGGCGGAAGCCACCTACTATTTCATCCTGGGCCTCATTCCGTTCATGATTTTCCTGGTGAACAGTATGCTTTTCTTCGCCGCTCCCCAGATTCATGTGATTCTGAGTCTCCTTTCCTATCTTCCGGCGGATGTAGCGGTGGCCATGGAGGCCAATATCCTCCGTATTATCCAGGCCAGAAGCTCCATATGGCTTTTCATCGGTCTTGCCGGCGCCCTGTGGACCTCCTCCCAGGGGGTGGATACGCTGATTCGCTCCACGGATCTGGCGGTGTACGGCGACAGGAACAGACAGTCCTACATCCGGGTGAATGCGAAATCCATCATCTTCACCCTTTTCATTTCCTTCGCCATGATTCTGTCCCTGGGGCTCATCGTCTTCGGCAACGCTGTGGTTTATGCCATAGCCTACTATTTCCATGTACCGGAAATCCTTCTGAAACTGTGGACGGTGGTGAAATTCGGCATCCCCTTCGTCATCATCGCCTTCTCCCTGGCCGCCTTCTATGAATACGCTCCTGCCGGCAGAAGGTCCGACTGGAAACGGGTCATCACCACCGCTTTTCTGGTGACATCCATCTGGATTGCCCTGACTGCCGCCTACGGCTATTACATTCTCCACGTGTCCTCCATGGGCATTACCTACGGCTCCCTCATCGGCCTTGTGGTCCTCTTCATCTGGTTCCACCTGGCAGCCATCGTCATCATTACGGGAGGAGAACTCATACAGACCTGGGGAGAAACGGTGGAAAGGACACGCCCGGAAGGGCATGAGGGTTCTGAGGGTTCGGCCCGCTGAAAGCGGGCTGGTTCAAAGGGTTCGGCGCCCTTTGGGCGCGAAGGGTTTTGGTAGGCGCGCAGCCGCATGGCGGCTGGGATTGGGAATCGAAGATCGGGGCCGGGATAATTTAGTGGCTGGTAGCTGGTGGCTGGTAGCTAGTGGCTAGTGGCTAGTGGCTAGTGGCTGGAAAAACCATACAACCGCCCTTGCGGGCGATGGAAATGCATCCCTTCTGCCTACGGCACCTCCACCTAAAGGTGAAACGACTCACTACATTTTGCGCGTCGCTGGCGCTCCTTCAAAATGTGTTCGCTGTGCACCCCGGAGGGGGGAGGTTTGCTCTATGCTTCCCTTAGAGCTAACTTAAGCTGCTCAATGTATAGCGATGCTAAAATTTCCCCCGCAAGCGGGGGCACAATAAAGCAGAGGAGAACCCTTTGAACCCGGGCCCGTTGGGCCCGCCCCCTTTGGTGGCTGGCGCCACCACCTTTCCCCCAGCGAAGCTGGGTGGGACAATAAAATGGGGGATAACCCGCTGAACCGTTTCAATAAAAAAACAGTGTCCCATTAAAGAGGACACTGTTTTTTATTTCACAGGATTATTTCACCTGCACCTGCACAGCAGACTTGGATTCCATTTCTTCTTCATCCCGTCCTACGCACCAGGAGGCGAAGAGGGAGCCGGACACATTGTGCCATACGGAGAAGATAGCACCGGCGATGCCGCCGGCAGCGGTGAAGTACATGAGGGCCAGGGTGGAGGCGAGGCCGGAGTTCTGCATGCCTACTTCGATGGCCATGGCCCGGATCTGGGCTTTGTTCATACCGAATTTCTTTGCGCAGAAGAAACCCAGAGCCATGCCGCCCAGGTTGTGGAGAATGACCACGGCCAGGATGATGAGACCGTTATCCAGAATGGTGCGGCCGGAGAGGGATACCACGCAGCCTACAGTGAAGATGATGACCAGGGCGGAGAGCATGGGCATCACTTTGGTGACCTTTGCCACCTGCCTTGGGAAGAAGTAGTTGAACCCTACGCCTGCCAGCAGGGGGAGAAGCACCATTTTCACAATGGACAGCATCATGGAAGTGAAGCTGATATCCACCCAGGCACCGGCAATGAGCCAGATGAGGAAGGGGGTGACAAAGGGGGCCAGGATGGTGTTCACCATGGTCATGGAAACGGAGAGGGCCACGTCGGCGTGGGCAATGTAGGAAATCACATTGGACGCGGTGCCGCCGGGGCAGCAGCCTACCAGCACCACGCCGATAGCAATGGCAGGAGGCAGGGCAAAGAGCTTAATGAGCACAAAGGCAAGCCCCGGCATGATGATGAACTGGAGAAGACTGCCCAGAGCCACGTTCTTTGGCTGTTTGAATACATTCTGGAAATCCTTCGGCGTAAGGCTCATGCCCATGCCGAACATGATGATACCCAGCATGATGGGGATATAGGGGGCAAGAGGCTTCATGACAGAGGGCACGAAGATACCGAAAATGCCGGCCAGTATGACCCCCACCGCCATGTAGCGGGTACAGATACGGATGATTTTATCAAGCATAGGAAACTCCTTTATGGAAATATTCCTTCCGGGAGCATCCTTCACGGAATGTCCGGAAGGAATGGAAAAAAGGGACGATCAGCCGATTTCCCTTTCTTTTTCTGCGCCCCTTGTTTTCAGGGGATGGTTCTTTTCATCCACCATGACTACCTTCGGCACGAAGGTGCGGGCTTCTTTTTCATCCATCTGGGCATAGGCAATGATGATGACCACGTCCCCGATGGCAGTGCAGCGGGCGGCAGCACCGTTCAGGCAGATGACGCCGCTTCCCCGCTTGCCGGGGATGGTGTAGGTTTCCAGACGGGCACCATTGTTGTTATTGCAGATCTGCACCCTTTCTCCAGGAAGGATGCCTGCTGCGTCCATCAGATCCTCATCGATGGTAATGCTTCCCATGTATTCCAGATTTGCTTCCGTTACGGTGGCTCTATGGATTTTGCCGTGCATCATGGTGTATGTCATTATTCTGCCTCCAGTACTACATTATCAATCAGTCTTGTCTTGCCGAATTTGACAGCCACAGCCAGCAGGGCTTTCCCTGTAATATTTTCTCCGATTTCCGTAAGACCGGGCATACCGTACATTTCCACATAGTCAATGTCACTCATGGGCTCCGATTTGATTTCCTCTGTTACCTGGGTAATCAGTTTTTCCTTGTTTCTTTCACCCTTGTCAAAAGCTTCCCTGGCATGCTTCAAACTTCTGGAAAGCACCAGGGCTGCCTTGTGTTCTTCCGGGGAAAGATAAACATTCCGGGAACTTCTGGCCAGACCGTCTGCTTCCCGGACGATAGGCATAATGCGGAGAGTTACATTCATGAAAAGATCCTCCACCATGCGCTGAAGCACCTGGGTCTGCTGGGCGTCCTTCAGACCGTAGTAGGCACGGTCGCATTCCGTAAGGTTGAAGAACTTGGTGCATACCGTGGCAACTCCTCTGAAATGGATGGGGCGGGTGCGGCCGCAGAGAACTTTGGTAATGGGACCGCATACCTCTACCCAGGTAGGATCCTTATGGGGATACATTTCCTCCGGGGACGGAGCAAAGAGAAGGTCTGCGCCCGCATCTTCCGCAATTTTCATGTCGTGGTCCAGAGTTCTTGGATACTTGGCATAGTCTTCATTGGGACCGAACTGGGTGGGATTGACGAAAACCGTGGTGATGGTCACATCATTTTCAGCGTGGGCCGCTTTGATGAGGGACGCATGGCCCTCATGAAGGGCACCCATGGTGGTCACAAGACCGATGGTCTTTCCTTCCTTCTTACACTGGTGTACAAACTTTTTCAGTTCACTGATTTTGTGGCAAAGAATCATTTTCTGCCGTCCTTCCCGGGAAAATTTCCCTACTGCTTTTCTGCAACAACGGGACAGGATTTCAATGAAAAAACGCATCCCAAAAGGAATGCGTCTTTTTAATCCCACCGGAAAACTGCTGCTCTGCAGTCAGCGCCCCGGAAATCACAAAAGGGCACCCGAAAAGGATGCCCTGCTTTTGAAATCTCTGCATTCGTCTCGGTCATTACAATCCAAGCGATATGAATTTTTTTTGGAAAATATGGGCCGAAATCTTTCCCCCTCTGCAGCCGCTGAAGCTCCCTGGGGATACTACGCAGCCATCACAAGAAAATCTTTCCAAAGGCCTGCCTGTCCATGTCATTTCAAGCTCTCCCGAATGGAGATGCCCCTATGAGGCCAAAACAGACATATCTTCCAATAGAAAGAATACTACCTGAGAAAGGAGATGTCAAGGAAAAGGGCTGCCTTCGGCAGCCCGGGTTCAGAAGGCTTAAAGGGTGCAAAGGGGGAAGGTGGGCGGCTGCGCTGCCAGTTTAGAGAAAACCGGTGTAGTGTACTAGTGTGCTGGTAAAACCTTACAACCGGGCTAACGCCCGTAGGAAAACAAGCCAAACTCGCTCCGCTCGTTGGAAAACCATACAACCGCCCTGGCGGGCGCTGGAAATGCACCCCTTCTGCCGCCTGCGGCGGCGTCTCTCCACGGGAAAGCATGTCACTGGATTTTCGGGGCGTTTCACTCCCCTACAAATCCAGTTCCTTTGCCACCCCGGAGGGGCAGATTTGCTTTACGCTTCCCTTAGTGCTAACTTAAGTTGCTCAGTCTATAGCGGCGCTAGTACTTCCCCCTCCGGGGGAAGTACCGCCGTAGGCGGGGATAGGGGTGCATTTCCAATGCGCCGAAGGCGCGGTTTGCTTGTTTTCCCTTCGCCCGCCAGGGCGGTTGTAAAGGTTTTATCCAAACTGGCGCCCCTTATTTTCAAAGGGCGCCTACCACCACCCTTTGAACCTTCTGAACCCTTTGAACCTTCTGAACCCTTTCCCTATTTCATCCTCACCGTCAATACAAAGGCAATTCTTCCATCTTTATACTCCACGGTGAGGGGGATGGAGAGGAGGGAGGAGAGCTCCCGGGCTATGGAGAGGCCTATGCCGTAGCCCGATTTTTTGCTGTTGTGGGATTCGTCGTTCCGGTAGAACCTTTCGAAGAAGCGGCGGTAGTCCACGTCTTTTCCGTCTTTGTAGTCGTTGGATACGGCAAGGCGGAGGGTGTCCTTTTTCTTTCCTCTTTCTGCGGAAAGAAGGATGGTGCCTCCATCGTCGCAGTATTTCACCGCGTTGTCCAGGAGGATGTGGAGGATTTCGGAGAGGTATTTTTCATCGCTCTTGACGGTGAGGCCTTCTTCGCAGGACAGGGTGAGTTTCTTTCCCTGGTCTTTGGCCAGCAGCTCGAAGTCTTCCTGCAGATGGGTGAACATATTCTTTACGGAGAAGGAGACAAACTGCAGCTGTGCCTTGGTGGCTTCTCCTGCCTTGGAGAGGAGGATGAGGTGGCTGATGAGGCCGGACATGCGGCGCACCTGTTTGATAATGCCTTCGGTCCACTGGTTCTTTCCGTTCATCATTTCCATGGCTTCCGCATTCACGGAAATGATGGCCAGCGGCGTTTTCAGCTCATGGCTGGCATTGGTGATGAACCGCTTCTGGTTCTCCAGATTTCTTACGAAGGGGGCAATAGCCCGGTTGGAGAGAAAGGCGAAAATGATGACGTAGAGGACGATGCAGAAAAAGCCGAACCATACGGAGTAGGAGAGGAAGGTATGCACGTCTGCAAATTCTCTGGTGCAGTCCAGAATGACCAGCAGGGTGCCGCCATCGGACAGGCTTGTCTTCATGAAGCCGTAGCGGGCTTTGTTCTTCTGCAGGAAACCGCTGTCCAGAGGGGAGGAGAGGGCGGTTTTGGCAAATTCCACGGCCTGCTCTTCGGAAAAAGCTATGATATTTTTCACGTTTACTGCGGTAATCCGGTTATCGCTGTCAAGGCGGAGGGAGAAATACCTTGTCTGGTAGGCGAATTCCGGCGTGTCTTCCGGCCAGGTGACGCCGGGGAAGAAGTCCTTTCCCCAGGAAGAGGTATCGCTGGGCCGATAGCGGGAGGGCATGACGCCGCCGTTCTGGGAAATATAGGTCATGGTGTCAAGGCAGTGCTGCCGCATGGCGTAGAAACCCATCATATTAATGAGACCCAGAGCCCCGGCCACGATGATGAAGATGGCCAGGGTGGCGAGAAAGATGAACCGGCGGCGCAGTCTTTTGATGAGATTCATGCTAGTCCTCCCGCAGGGTGAGTTTGAAATCTTTTCCTTCTTCCCCCTCTATGGCAAGGTCCGAATTAATGGCGGAGAGTTTTTCCCGAAGGTAGGAAATATAAATCCACACCACGCTTTCATCCACCCCTTCCTCTCCGCTCCAGATTTTCTGGAAAATGTAGGAGGTGGCAAGAGGTTTTCCTTCATGCAGCATGAGAAGCTTCATGAGCTTCGTCTCCTTGCCGGAAAGACGGATGGAATTGTGTGCGGAAAGTTCCTGCTCCTCCGTGTCCAGGCTGGTGGAGCCGGCGGAGAGGGTGGAGGGGGTGAAATCCTTTCCCCTTCTGGTGAGGGAACGGATGCGGGCCAGAAGCTCGCCGATGGCAAAGGGTTTGGTGAGGTAATCGTCGGCACCGGCGTCAAGGCCTGTAATGCGGTCATCCACCTCGGACTTGGCGGTGAGCATGATCACCGGCGTCACATCACCGGCGGCGCGGATTTCCTTCAAGGCGGTAATGCCGTCCTTCACAGGCATCATGATGTCGAAGACCATGCAGTCGTAACTGGTGCGGGCGGCCAGGTCCATTGCCACGGCGCCGTTTTCCGCCCAATCCACATCGAAGCCCTGGTGTTTCATAATGGCAATCAGTACATCGGCCATATCTTTTTCATCTTCAGCAAGCAGTATACGCATAGGTTCTCCTTTATCTCAATTCAAATCAGTGCTCCTGGCGGATGAGGTTCCGTATGGTCTGCATGGACAGATCACAGGAAGCCAGCTCATCGGCGCAGCGCTTCAGTTCCCGGGTAATCATTTCCGGATTCTTGATGTTCTTCTTGTACTTCATCTGGTGCTCCAGACTGGCCCAGGAATCCATGGCAATGGTACGGAGCTGGATTTCCGCAAAGAAATGGCCCGGATTTCGACCCTTCACATCGGGAAAAGGTGTTTCCATCTCCACAATCAGGTGGCAGCTGCGGTAGCCGTTGGGCTTGGCGCTTTTGATGTAGTCCTTTTCCTTTACAACGGTGCAGCCGGGAATGGAACGGATGAAATCCATATTTTCGTAAATATCATTGAGAAAGCAGCACACAATGCGGATGCCGATGGCATCGTGGATGTCATAGAGGGCGGAGGCGGCGTTTTCCGGAAGGCCTTTCCGGCGGCACTTCTCCCGCATACTGTCCTCCGACTTAATGCGGTAAATCAGGTGCTCATAGGCCGCTTCCCCGGTCTCTTCCTTCCGCCGAGCGCTGAAATCTTCGATTTGGGAAACGATGGAGTGAAGGACTTGGGGCAGCGCGTCCTTCCAGGCGCCGTATATAGATTCGTTCATGGCAGTTCTCTTTCTTAAAAATAATATGTCTTATTATACCATGAAAAGAATAAGGAATTATAAATTTTCGGCTTTTGGTCAATTTTAAACCGTTGCTGTTCCTCCGCCCTCCGGCGACACCTCCTATGGAAAGAAGACTTTCGCTCTTCGTTATGCCGCACTGATGACACAAACGTAAATCCCGTAACGTCCTTGCCCACCCCTGCCCAAGGGGTGGGCAAGGACGTTACGGGATTTACG